>DASTLS010000116.1:0-4387 GCA_035714725.1 Alphaproteobacteria bacterium
CAAGCCTCCGCTCTGCGGCACAAAACCGAGATCGAGACCGCCAACGCGCGAAGCGGCCAACTGCAGAACGTTAAAGCCGTTCCAATCATCGCGCACCATATTGAATTTCTCGGCAAGCTCGCGCACGGATGTCTGAAGCGCTGCACCATCTTTGCCAGCCATAGCCCCAGCGCCTACAATCACCATCGGCTTCTTGGCGTTCTGCAAAATCTTAGCGAATTCGTTCTTGCCCGCAATGAGATCGGCAATTACCGACGCGCTGTTGCCGAGATGACGATACGGATAACCAAGATCAACTTGCGTGCCAATCATGCCAACGCGCATGCCACCCTTCAGCCAGCGCTTGCGAATGCGCGCATTCACCATTACGCCTTCGGCGCGCGGATTGGTACCGATCAACAGCACGGCATCCGCCTGCTCGATACCCGCGATGCCGCTATTCATTATATAGGCAGCGCGCGAGGAGACATCGTAATCCGCGCCATCCTGACGGCAATCCATATTCGGCGAGCCGAGATTTTGCAGCAGCGACTTCAGCGCGAACATGCTTTCGCAATCCGCCAGATCACCGGCAATTGCGGCGATGCGACCACCTGCAACATCCTTAAGCTTCGCAGCAATCGCAGTGAACGCTTCCGGCCATGAAGCCGGACGCAATTTGCCGTCTTTACGGACGTAAGGTTTGTCGAGGCGCTGACGCATAAGACCGTCGCACGCGAAGCGCGTTTTGTCGCTGATCCATTCTTCGTTCACGTCTTCATTGAGGCACGGAAGGATGCGCATCACTTCGCCGCCACGTGCGTCGACGCGAATGTTGCTGCCGACGGCATCCATCACATCGATACTTTCGGTCTTCTGCAATTCCCACGGCCGCACTTCGAACGCGAGCGGCTTATTCGTCAGCGCGCCAACTGGGCAGATATCGATGAGATTACCGGAAAGTTCAGATGTCAGCGCATGATTGAGGTTGCTGATCTCCATTTTCTCGCCGCGGAACAGACCACCCAGTTCAGGCGTGCCGCCGATCTCTTCGGAGAAGCGAACGCAGCGCGTGCAATGAATGCACCGCGTCATCACAGTCTTTACCAGCGGGCCGAGATCCTTATCCTTCACCGCGCGCTTGTTTTCATCGTAGCGGCTGCGGTCGAAGCCATAACCCATCGCCTGATCTTGCAGATCGCACTCACCACCTTGATCGCAAATCGGGCAATCGAGAGGATGGTTGATGAGCAGCATTTCCATCACACCCTTACGCGCCTTCGTCACCATGGGGCTATCGGTGTGCACGATCATGCCGTCGTTGCAGGGCATGGCGCAGGAAGCAATCGGTTTCGGCGTCTTTTCAATTTCAACGAGGCACATGCGGCAATTCGCCGGCACGCTCAGCTTGTCGTGATAGCAAAAGCGCGGCACTTCGATGCCCAACTGCTCGCATGCCTGCAGGACGGATGTGCCCGCTGCGACTTCAAGCTCAATGCCGTCGATGGTTAGTTTAGGCATTACGCCGCCCTCTTCGCTTGCTTGCGATATTGCTCGATGCGCTCGATCATTTGCGGGCGGAAGTGGCGGATGAGGCCCTGCACCGGCCATGCGGCAGCATCGCCGAGCGCACAAATGGTGTGCCCCTCAATTTCCTTCGTCACATCCATCAGCGTATCGATTTCTTCGACACTCGCATTGCCGCGCACCATGCGCTGCATCACACGCCACAGCCAGCCGGTGCCTTCACGGCACGGCGTACACTGGCCGCAGCTCTCATGCATATAGAAGTGCGAGAGCCGCGCGATGGCATAGATAATGTCGGTGGATTTATCCATGACGATGACGCCGGCAGTACCGAGGCCCGATTTCGCTTCACGCAGCGCGTCGAAATCCATGAGGACGGTATCGCAAATGTCTTTCGGCAACACAGGCGTGGATGAACCGCCTGGAATAATGGCGAGCAAATTATCCCAGCCGCCGCGAACGCCACCGGCATGTTTCTCGATCAACTCTTTCAACGGGATGCTCATGACTTCTTCGACATTGCATGGCTGATTGACGTGACCCTGCAGGCAGTAAATCTTCGTGCCGCTGTTTTTCGGGCGACCGAAGCTCATAAACCAGTTCGCGCCGCGGCGCAGAATTTCCGGCACCACCGCAATCGTCTCAACGTTATTGATTGTCGTCGGGCAGGAATAAAGACCGGCACCGGCGGGGAATGGTGGCTTGTTGCGCGGCTGGCCCTTCTTGCCTTCGAGGCTTTCCATCAGCGCGGTTTCTTCACCACATATATAGGCGCCGGCACCGCGATGCAGATAGACATCGCAATCCCAACCCGAACCCGCAGCGTTTTTACCGAGGAGACCGGCGGCATAGGCTTCGTCAATCGCGACCTGCACATTCGAGGCTTCGTTATAAAACTCGCCGCGAATATAGATATAGCAAGCATGCGCATTGATCGCGTAGCAGCCGAACAAAATGCCTTCGAGCAAGCGATGCGGGTCGAAACGCAGAATATCGCGATCCTTGCACGTGCCGGGCTCGGACTCGTCTGCATTCACGATCAGGTAATGCGGCTTGTCGCTTGGCTTCGGCATGAACGACCATTTCATGCCGGTCGGGAAACCTGCGCCGCCACGGCCACGGAGACCGGAATTTTTGGTCTCGTCGATAACCCAAGCCTGCCCCTTCTTCATCAGCTCGGCTGTGCGATCCCACACGCCGCGCTTCTTCGCGGCTTCAAGACGCCAGTCCTCAAACCCGTAGAGATTGGTGAATATGCGGTCTTTATCGTCGAGCATCGGTTACCTATTTAGCCTCGCGCGAGCGGCGGGCCACTTGCCAATGGAAGTAAAACACGAGAGCACAGAGCGGCAGATAGATCAGCGACTTCAAAGCGCTCACGATTGCGCGCGCTTGCGTCGATTTCACATTTTCGGCCATCACTTCTTTTCTATGCTGGGTCACAATGTCTTCGGCAAAACGGTTTTTGCCTTTTTGCGTGCTTTCATCGAAATCGCTGTAGCACTGAATGGCGTTCGTCGCGCAGAACGCCGAATTGTTCAAATACATGGCGTTATCGTATGCTGTCGCCGTCGGCACATAATAATTGAACGCATTATCGATGATGTCGACAACGCACGCGCCGCCCGCAGTCAGGAACGAGAAGCAAACGAGCAAGGCGTAGATTTCGAGGATGGATTTTTTCATCACGCTTTCTCCTTCAAGCTTGTGGGGCCATTTTGTGCACACGAGCCGCGACGACCGGTTTGCGAACCGACAGTCGGCTTCTTGCCTGCCGCGAGATCATCGATGAGCTTGCCCATCAAATCCGGCGTCAGGTCTTCATAGAAATCATCGTTGATCTGTACCATCGGCGCGTTGACGCAGGCGCCAAGGCATTCGACTTCCGTCAGCGTGAATTTGCCGTCTTCGGTCGTCTCGCCGGGATCGATGCCGAGCTTGATGTGACAAGCCGAAACGATATCAGCTGAGCCGCGCAGCCAGCATGGCGTCGTTGTGCAGACTTGAATGAAATTTTTACCGACGGGCTTGAGATTGAACATCGTATAGAACGACGCGACCTCATAGACCTTAATCAGCGGCATCTCGAGCATGTCGGCGATATAGTCCATCGCCGCTTTCGGCAGCCAATTATCGTTCTGGCGCTGCGCGATATCCAGCAGCGGAATAACGGCGCTCTGCTGGCGACCTTCCGGATACTTCGCGATGATCTCTTTCGCACGCTTCATGTTTTCAGGCGTGAAAGTGAAGGATTTTGGCTCAACGTTCATCGGTCGATCTCCCCGAACACAATGTCCATGCTGCCGATGATGGCGACGGCGTCGGCCAGCATGTGCCCCTTGCACATGAAGTCAGTGCCCTGCAGATGCGCAAAACCCGGAGCGCGGATTTTGCAGCGATATGGACGATTGGTGCCGTCGGCAACCAGATATACCGCGAACTCACCCTTCGGCGCTTCGACGGCTGTATATGTCTCGCCCGCGGGCACGTGATAACCTTCGGTATAAAGCTTGAAGTGATGGATGAGTGCTTCCATCGACTGCTTCATATCGCCGCGCTTCGGCGGCGCGATCTTGTGGTCATCGACCATCACGGGGCCTTGCGGCATTTCCTTGAGGCACTGACGGATGATCTTCAGCGACTGACGCATTTCTTCAATACGAATGAGATAGCGCGCGTAGCAATCGCCGGTCTTGCCGACCGGAATATCGAAATCCATCCTGCCGTAAACATCATATGGCTGCGCCTTGCGCAAATCCCACGGTACGTTCGATGCGCGTAGCATCGGGCCAGTGAAACCCCAATCGAGCGCCTCCTGACGGCTGACGATGCCGATATCGACCGTACGCTGTTTGAAGATACGATTTTCCGTGAGCAGCTC
>DASTLS010000117.1:0-5345 GCA_035714725.1 Alphaproteobacteria bacterium
CAAGGCCCTCGCTGGTGTTGCTGTGTTTGAAGACATCTTGCAAATCGTCGTGCGTCATATCGCGCAAAGCGTGAAAGCGAAGGTCGTTGTTTACCTGCCGCGCGAAGAACGGTTGGAAGCTGCTGCTGCATTTCCGGCTGAAACGAAGCTTGATACTGCTTCCGGCGCTGCGATGGATTGGGCATGGCGTCATGGCCGCCCGGCGGGCTTTGGCTCCGATACACTGCCGGGTGCCGCTTATTATGGCCTTCCCCTGCGCACCGGCAATGAAACCGTCGGCGTTCTCGCCATTCATCCCGATAGCGGACAGGCGCTTTCTTCGGATCAGGAGCATTTTCTTGCGAGTTTAGCGACACAATCCGCCATCGCCATCGAACGCGCCAAACTTGTCACCGATATCGCACAAGCCCGCCTGCAAACCGAAACCGAGCGTCTCCGCTCAAGCCTCCTCTCCTCCATCAGTCATGATTTGCGCACGCCGCTGGTCGCGATTTTGGGTGCAACTACAAGCCTTCGCGATTACTGGGACAAGTTCGATGACAAAACGCGGCGCGAATTGTTCGTCACCATCGAAGAAGAATCCGACCGTCTCAATCGCTTCGTGCAAAACCTGCTCGACATGACGCAGCTTGTCTCAGGCGGCCTGAAACTGAAACGCCAGTCGACAGATGTGCAGGATCTCGTCGGTAGTGCGCTTGCGAAATGGCGGAAGCAACTCGGCACACGCCCAATCCGCCTCGATATTCCCGATGACCTGCCGCAAATCGATGGCGATCTCGCGATCCTCGAGCGTGTCATCATCAACATCATCGACAATGCGTGCAAGTATGCGCCCGCCGATCAGCCGATCTCGATCAACGCGCGGCGTGAAGCGCATTACGTTCGCCTCACGATCACCGACCGCGGCCCGGGCATTCCGGAACAGGAACGCGACCGAGTCTTCGACATGTTCTATCGCGTGAAAATCGGCTCCGCCCCCACTAGCGGCGCCGGCCTCGGCTTGGCAATCAGCCGCGGTTTCATCGAGGCCCATGGCGGCCGGATTGTGGCCCAACCGGGCATCGATGGCATTGGAACTCAAATCGTTATCCGGCTTCCAATCGTTAATCCCGCAGCGCAATAACGCCCTTCATCGACGGCGTGGCCAAATCAGTCCGTTTGTGTTACGATCTTTTGGCATGAAGGCTGCCCCCCTCTCCCCGGCGCATCGCATCCTCATCGTGGATGACGAACCTCACATACGCAAATTCTTGCGCCTCTCTCTGCAAGCTGAAATGTACAATGTCCTCGAAGCCGGCACGGCTGAAGAAGCGATCACGCTTGTGCATTCTGCAAAGCCCGATCTTATCGTGCTCGATCTCGGCCTGCCCGATATCGATGGGCGGCAAGTGATCCGCGATGTGCGTCTCACAAGCGACATGCCGATTGTCGTTCTCTCCGGCCGCACCGAAGATAGCGAGAAGATCGCCGTCCTTGAACAAGGTGCCGACGACTACATCACGAAGCCGTTCGCGATGAAGGATCTCGTTACGCGCGTACGCGCATCGCTTGAGCAACGCTCGGTCCGTCACGAACATTTCGGTTCCGACAAAGTTCATACTGGGAATCTTTCGATTGCGCTGCATGCCCGCGATGTCCGTTGCGGAAACAAGCCTGTCTTACTGGAAGATGAAGAATACGAATTGTTACGGCTGCTCGCGATGCATGGCGGGCGCGTACTGACGCTCAATCGTATCGAAAAAGCGCTGTGGGGCAAGGAAGGCGATGAAGAACATCATCGCCACGTCCAGCGCCGCATTCGCGGGCTCCGCCGCAAACTGGAGAGCGAGCCGTCATTCCCGCGTTATATCGTCACCGAGCCTTCGGTCGGTTACCGGCTTGAAATGCTGCCGCCGGAATCGTTGCATTCATAATTATTGCGTGAAGTGATGCGCAAAGTGGCTGAGTGATTTCAGCAGCAACAAACACCAGATCGCGATCATATATCCTGCACCGACAAAAACACCGTCCCGCTGAAGCATGCCGAGCCCCAGAAACACGAGGCCGAAGGATGGCGGTATATTAAAGACGGGTATCGGGAGTGAGACCATGATCGCCATGATCAGCGCCACAAGCCCATGCACGCGATTGACGTTCGGATTGGTGACGAACATCAGGCGTGGCTTGATGTAATGCTCGACCCAGCTGACGGCGCGAATGGCGCGCTCCAGCCCCTCCATGAACGCCGCGCGGCTGATTGTTTGGCGGCGAATAACCCTTGGAAATATTGGCGTTCTGAAGCCTACGACCATCTGCGCCGCCAAAATCACCATCGGCAATCCGAACAGAACGGAGCTGAGCGGTATCATGAAAATTACGATATTGAGCAGCGACAGCATAAAAAGAAGAAACGCGAAACCGCGAACGCCGAAAGCCTGAAGGATTTGGCCGATGCTGATGCTTTCGCCATGCGATGCTGTCTCCATCAAATGACGCATGATGTCGGACACGCGCTGCGATTGCGCCGGCGCAGGTGGCGGAAGCGGCTGCGGATTGATATCAGTCATGCATAGCCGTCAGCATATAATTTACATTGAGGTCATCCGAGCGCAATTCAAACTCGCGGCGGAGCGGATTGTAGATAAGGCCGGTGAGATCGGTCGTGCGCAAGTCCATTTCTTCCAGGCGCTGCACCAACTCCGAAGGCTTCACGAATTTTTTGTGCTGATGCGTGCCGCGTGGCACCCAATTCAAAATATATTCTGCAGCGACGATACCTAGCAGAAAACTTTTCGGCGTACGGTTGAGCGTCGACATGATCAAAATGCCGTCGGGCTTGAGGAGTTTTTTCAGCGCGCCCAAAAACGAATTCATATCCGCGACATGCTCGACGATCTCGAGCGCTGTAATCAGGTCATAGCGATTTTTGCCGCGCGCAAGATTTTCGACACTGTCGGCATGATAAGTGATCGAAAGCTTCGATGCTTTCGCATGCTGCTTGGCCGTTTGGATGGCTTCCTCGGCAGCATCCAACCCTTCTGTCTTTGCCCCCATGCGCGCGAGCGGTTCTGTCAGCAATCCGCCGCCACAACCGACATCCAAAACCGACAGTCCTTCCAGCGGATTCCGGCGGTTCGGCTCACGGCCGAAATGCGCGCAAACCTGATCGCGCACATATTCCAGCCGCACCGGATTAAGCCGGTGCAACGGGCGAAAACTGCCATTCGGATTCCACCAATCCCCCGCATGACGGGCGAATTGCGCGATTTCTTCGGCTTCAATACTGGCAGCTTGCTGTCGGGCCATAGGGCTTGCGTACGCGGTTGTTGTAAAGCTATGAATAGTAGCGAAATCGCGCCCTGAATACCACGGCGCAAAGATAACGTCTAACGCAGGTTTTTATGGCTTTATTGGTTCTCAAATTCGGTGGCACGTCGGTTGGCGACGTCGAGCGTATTAAGAACGCGGCTGCCAAGGTCGAAGCAGAAGTGAAGCGCGGTCACAAGGTCGCGGTTGTCGTCTCCGCGATGGCGGGCGTGACCGATCAGTTGATCGGCTATTGCCGTTCCGTCTCCCCTTATCACGATCCGCGCGAGCACGATGCCGTCGTCTCGACCGGCGAGCAGATCACCTCGGGCCTTATGGCCATGGCACTTAAGCAGCGCGGTCTCAACGCGCGCTCATGGCAAGGCTGGCAGGTGCCGCTGAAAACGGACTCAACCCACAGCCGCGCGCGCATCATGGATATCGCCGCTGACAACATCAGGAAGCAAATCCTTGATGGCGAAGTCGGCGTCATGGCCGGCTTCCAGGGCATCGCACCTGACAGCAGCATCACGACACTCGGTCGCGGCGGCTCAGACACATCGGCCGTCGCGCTCGCCATCGCGCTCAAGGCTGACCGCTGCGATATCTACACGGATGTTGACGGCGTCTACACGACCGACCCGCGCATCGACACCAAAGCCAGCAAGATCCCCCGCATTTCCTACGAAGAAATGCTCGAGATGGCATCGCGCGGCGCCAAAGTGCTGCAGACCCGCTCGGTCGAAATGGCCATGCGCTATCGCATGCCCGTTCAAGTTTTATCTACTTTCGCCAATGCTGTCGGCAGCGAACTGCCCGGCACGCTCGTAACCGATGGAGACGACACCATGGAACAGAATCTAGTCACCGGCATCGCCTATACCCGCGATCAGGCCAAAGTCACTCTCGCGAAAGTCTCCGATCAACCGGGCGTCGCCGCCGCTATCTTCGGCCCGCTTTCGCGCGCCGGCATCAATGTCGATATGATCGTGCAGACCGCATCGGACAACAATCAGACCGATATTACCTTCACGATTGCCAAGAGCGATCTGGATCGCACCAAGCAGACGTTGGAAAGTGAAAAAGCCAAGATCAAATTCGATCACATCACGGCGTCATCGGGCGTCGTGAAGATCTCCATCATCGGCGGCGGCATGCGCAGCCATGCCGGCGTTGCAGCCACCATGTTCGAAGTTCTCGCCGAGAAAAAGATCAATATCCAGGCGATCGAGACATCGGAAATCGTCCTCGGCGTGCTGATCTCGGAAGAATATACCGAGCTCGCACTCCGCGCGCTTCACACCGCCTACGGCCTCGACGCCAAATAAATCGGGCACTTCCTCTCCGCATGGAATCTTTGCACCCGATGCATTGAGTTAGGCAAAACTCAAAGAAGGAGCAGATTATGGCAACCGTTCTTATTACCGGCGCCAACCGTGGCCTCGGACTTGAATTCGTCAAGCAATATGCCGCCGATGAATGGGCGGTGATCGCCGTCTGCCGTCATCCGGAAAAAGCGGACGAGCTGCAAAAACTGATGCAGAAATATAATCGTGTCCGCATCGAAGGCGTAGATGTGACGGATGCGCATTCGGTGAATATTCTGCGTGAAAAGCTCGCCGACACCGAAATCGATGTGTTGATTAACAATGCCGGCGTTTTCACCGGCGGTACGGTCAGCGGTTCCGCAACGAAAATCGATATGGGTCAGAATTTCGGCACCATCAATGCCGATGAGTGGGCAAGCGTGTTGCGGACCAACACCATCGCACCGGTTATGCTGACGGAAGCGTTACTGACCAACCTTCAACGCAGCAAGGAAGCGAAAGTCATCAACATCACAAGCCGCATGGGCTCGATCGATGAAATGGGGCCGAGCTACATCGCCTATCGCACCAGCAAGGCTGCACTCAATGCCGCCATGCGCGTCATCGCCCATGATCTGAAGACGAAATATGTCACCATCGTCAACATGCATCCCGGCTGGGTGAAGACGGATATGGGTGGACAAGAAGCACCGCTGGAGCCGCCCGATAGCATTAAGGGAATGCGTAAAGTCA
>DASTLS010000118.1:0-10523 GCA_035714725.1 Alphaproteobacteria bacterium
GATTTTGTCGGCGCTCTCGCGAAGACCGGCGGTATCTGCGAGCGTTACAGGGTAACCACCGAGATCGAGATGTACTTCGATAATGTCGCGCGTCGTGCCGGCGATGGAAGAGACGATGGCGGCGTCACGCTTTGTAAGAGCGTTCAAAAGGCTCGATTTACCGGCATTTGGTGGCCCGAGAATGGCAATAGAAAAACCTTCACGCAAACGCTCGCCGCGGTGACGATCATCCAGATGGCGTGCGATATCATCGGCTAATTTTCCAAGCTCACTGCGCTGGCGTTCATTCACATCTTTCGGCAAATCTTCATCGGCAAAATCGATTGCGGCTTCAAGATAGGCGAGCGACTTGATCAAACGCGCGCGCCAATCTTCGTAAAGCCGCCCTAGCGCACCATCGAACTGACGCAAGGCTTGGCGTCGCTGCGCTTCGGTTTCGGCATTGACAATATCGGCAATCGCTTCAGCCTCGGTCAGATCGAGCTTACCATTCTCAAACGCGCGGCGTGTGAACTCACCGGGCTCGGCCTGACGGATATCATCAAGCTCAAGCAGGGCATCCGTCATGGCTTTCGCAATCGCGCGTCCACCATGGATGTGAAATTCGACGACGTTCTCGCCCGTGAAACTGCGCGGCGCCTCAAAACAAACGATCAGCGCGTGATCGACCAAATCGCCGGTACGAGGATTATGGATGTTGCACATAGTCGCAACGCGCGCAGAAGGGATTTCATTCGGTTTGCAAAGCTTGCGCACGGCATCGAACGCGTTTGGGCCCGAGACGCGAAAAACAGCAATGCCGCCGCGACCGGGCGCCGTCGCCAAGGCAAAAATCGTTTGCTCAAAATCCATCCTAATATTCCTACATCTATTCCCGCGGCGGGAGCATCAAACGCTCAACGCGTTTGCCCTGCTGCAAATGGACCGCGATGATCTCGTCAATATCAGCTTCGGTCTTCGGCGAATACCAAATGCCCTCCGGATAGATAACAATACATGGGCCCAACTCGCAACGGTCAAGGCACCCTGCATTATTAACGCGTACGCCTTCCTTAAGGCCGACTTCCTTAACGCGTTTCTTCATATAATTGCGCAGGTCTTCGGCGCCTTTGTCCATGCAGCAACCACGTTTGTGGCCCGGTGACCTTTGATTGGTGCAGCAGAAAACATGATGCTCGAAATAAAGCGGTTGATCGCTCATTCTTTGCCAGCCGCTTTACGATCGGCAAAATTGTTCATGGCGTTCGTTGCGGCACCCGTGACGCCGGCCATTGTCTGCTGAACTTGCGACCAAAACATTTTCTGCAATTGCTCGGCGCCCTGAATGCTGGCGGGAAGCCAGGTATTCACCATCGCTTCCGGATTCATCGATTGGATATTTTCACGCAAACGGTCTTCAAGCTCTTTCATCAGAGCCTGCTGCATCGGCTGCACATCCGGCAAACCCATAAAGCTGCGCGCTTCTTCCGGCGTGCAATCAACATTCACGGTGACTTTCATGGCGCTTTCCCCCGTTTGAATCGGATGTATTAAAACCGCATTGCTAAAACTTAAGCGATATGGCTAAGTTTCGCTGCTTCAAGGAGATTGCCATGCCCGATGTAAAAATCAAATCACTCGAAGGTAAGGAATTCGGCGCTTATTGCGCGATGCCCCCCGGCGGCAACGGCCCGGGCCTTGTTGTCATTCAGGAAATTTTCGGCGTCAACGCCGCCATGCGCAAGATTTGCGATGATTTCGCCGCCAAAGGCTATATCGCAGTCTGCCCCGATCTTTTCTGGCGCCAACAACCGGGCGTGCAGCTCACTGATAAAACACCGCCCGAATGGGATCGCGCGTTCGAACTCTATAAAGGTTTCGATGTCGAAGCCGGCGTGCGCGATCTGCTTTCGGCCCTCGCCTATGTCCGCGCGCTCAAGGGTTGCAGCGGCAAGGTTGGTTCCGTCGGCTATTGCCTCGGCGGCAAAATGGCGTTCCTCATGGCAACGCGCAGCGATGTCGATGCATCCGTCAGTTATTACGGCGTCGATCTCGATAAATATCTCGATGAAATCCATGACATCCGCATGCCGCTGATCCTGCATATGGCAGGACTTGATAAATTCATGACGGGTGCCGTGCGCGAGAAGGTGCTGAAGGCCATTCAGCGCAATCCCGTTATCACCGCCTATGTTTATGAAGGCGTCGATCACGCCTTTGCGCGCCCGAACGGCCAGAATTTCAATCAGGCCGCAGCTGATCTCGCCAATTCGCGAACGGTAGAATTTTTCGCCAAGAACTTACAGGGCTGATTAGGCGCGCTTCCAAAGCGGGTCTTTGATCGAGGCGAGAAACGCCTCGTGCGCTTTCAGCTCGTCATCATTAGCCGGGAAAGAGCGTGCTGCACGGAACTCGCGGTTACCCGCTTCAACGGCCACTTCTTCATCGGCAACCGCTTTTTCTGCAATCGCCAAATCCGGCTGACGGCCACCGCGTAATTCCAGATACACATCGGCGAGCAAGCGCGCGTCGAGCAAAGCGCCGTGCAGTTGGCGGTTCGAAGCATCCACGCCAAAACGTTTACATAGCGCATCGAGTGACGCCGGTGCGCCCGGAAACATACGGCGCGCAATGCCGACCGTATCGATCGCGCGATCATAGGAAATAATCTTGAAGCCGGTGCGTGTCAGCTCGGCATTTATGAATTTGAAATCGAAGCCGGCATTATGCGCCACGAGCGGCGCATCGCCGATAAATTGCAAGAAGTCATCGACCACTTCGGCAAACATCGGCTTGTCGGCAAGAAATTCATCGGTGAGGCCGTGAACGGCAGCGGCTTCGCTCGGCATGTCACGTTCGGGATTGAGATAAGCGTGAAATGTTTTGCCGGTCGGCATGTGATTGAACAACTCAACGCAGCCGATTTCAACGACGCGGTGACCCTGCAGCGGATCAAGACCCGTGGTTTCCGTATCGAATACGATTTCGCGCATTAATTCAGTTCCTTCTTCAAAATCGCTTTTAGCTGTCGCTTGGTATCGGCGAGGCCTTTGCCGGTCTGCACGACATAGTCGGCCAATTTGCGTTTCTGTGCATCAGGCATTTGTCGCTGCAAAATGGCCTCAAAACGCGCTTTTGTCATATGCATGCGGCCTAAAACGCGCTCTTCCTGCACCTTTTTAGGGGCCGTCACACAGATCGTGAAATCGCAGCGGCTTTGTCCTTTGGTCTCGAACAGCAACGGAATTTCGAGGACCGCAGCAGCGACTTTCTTCTTTCGCGCCTTGGCCAGGAATTCTTTTTCAGCACCCCGGATAAGCGGATGAAGAATGCGCTCAAGCTGTTGAAGCTTTTTCGGATGATGAAACACATCGCGCCCGACAATCTTGCGATCAATCACGCCATTCTTGAGCGCACTTGGAAAAAGCTTCGCGACCGGCTTCACGCCGCGTCCGCCTTTTTTCAAAAGATCATGAATGGCTTTGTCGGCACTATAAATAGGGAGGCCAAAACCGCGTAGAATTTTCGCAGCCGTGCTCTTGCCCATGCCAATGCCTCCGGTGAGGCCGATCACACGCATTGTCATAGCGACGCCTCGATATGCGCGCGCAATTCTTTTGTGACTTCCGGTTTCTTGCCGAAGAATGCTTCGAAGGCTGGCTGCGCCTGATACAAAAGCATGCCAAGACCGTCGATTGTTTTATGGCCGCGCGCTTTTGCTTTTTTGAGCAGCTCTGTTTCCAGCGGCGCATAGACAATATCAGTAACGGTCGCGTCTTTTGGCAAAGCACCGAGATCGATCTCGAGCGGTGGCTGACCTTTGAGGCCAAGCGATGTCGCATTTACGAGCAGGGATACATTCTGCAACGCATCCTTATCGCCCCACTTATAAGGTGTAACATGATGAATGTGCTTGATCGCTTCCTCGGCTGGTTCGTCAGCTGGCAAGAAATGTGATTGCTCCATGGTCGAGAATTCCTGAGCGAGCTCTTGCGCTTTCTCGAATGTGCGGTTGATCATATGAATTTTGCCGACACCCATATCTTGCAGCGCCACGATGATTGCGCGCGCAGCACCACCCGCACCCAAAACCGCGACGGCGCGCTGATCTGACTTGTATCCGCCCTGGCGAAGATTTTCGGCAAAGCCATAGACATCCGTATTGCGGCCTTCGAGCTTGCCATCCGGACGAACAACAATCGTGTTCACAGCGCCGACCCGTTTCACCAGATCGTCCATATAGTCGACGATGCCAAGCGCGGCTTCTTTGTGCGGCACGGTCAGGTTCACACCGCCAAAGCCTTTTGTTTTCAGTGTTTTAAGCTCATTCAACAAATCATCCGGCTTCACCGCCAGTTTTTCATAAGAGCCATCGAGGCCATACTGTTTCAGCCAATAGCTATGCAGGCGCGGCGAGAGCGAATGCTCGACCGGCCACCCCATAACACCTGCTTTTACGTTTCTATCGCTCATGATGATTTCTGAATTTCCTTTTCGAGCGCACGCTTGCTGAGAAGCATCATGATTTCAGCGGCTGTTTCTTCAATCGAGCGACGCGTGACATCGATCACTGGGCAATTGATGCGCGTAAAGAATTTCCGCGCATCCTGCACCTCTTCGCGCACTTTCTCGGGATCGACATAACTGGTTTCGTCCTGCTGTAACAAATGGAGACGATTGCGCCGGATTTCAACAAGACTATCCGGGTCTTTGGTCAGACCCACAATCATTGGGCGCTTTAATTGTGTTAACTCCATCGGCATCGGGCGACCGGGAATAAGGGGGATATTGCCGGCGCGAATGCCGCGATTGGCGAGATAAACGCAAGTCGGCGTTTTCGATGTGCGGGAGACACCTAATATAATGACATCGGCATCGGCCAATTTCTCGACGCCATGCCCATCATCTTGAGCAAGCGCATAGTCCATAGCCTCGATACGCGCGAAATATTCTTCATCCAGTGCGTGTTGGCGTCCGGGCGACTGAGACGATTGCACGCCGAAATGCTTCGCCATCGCCTTAAGTACGGGGTCGAGCACGGCAATGCTGGTCAAATTATTGGTGCGGCAATAATCCTCGAGCTGACGGCGCAATTTTTCATCGACGAAAGTGTAAAGCACGAGACCCGGCCATTGCCGAATGCCTTCCGTCACCATATCCAGCTGGCGCGGCGTGCGGATCAGGCTCCAGAAATGTTCCTGTGCATGGATATTATCGAATTGCGCGATACAGGCCCGCGCCATGCTGTTGATTGTCTCGCCGGTGGCATCGGACACAAGATGAATATGATGAACAGATTCCATTTCACGCACAGGCAAAGCTAAAGCCGGGGATAAATCGGCGGCTTTTCACATCCTGCCATTCTTATGCCTGTCATGCCATATTCATTCACAGATCGAGATTTGTGGGTGAAGTTTCATCACCAGTTCGGGGCAATGGGGATAAGTGGAACACGAGTTATCCCGATAACTCACAGATTTCTCCAGAGCCTCAAGCAACAATGATTTCAGGATTCGATGAACAGGGATGTCAGAAGGTCGGTTTTTCAGCGACCTGAATAAAACGCTGTAAAAAGGCCGGTAAAAAGGCCATAAATTTTATCCACGGTATACCGCCTATCCACTACTAACCACTACTTATTAAATAAATAAGATTGGAAAAGAGACGTGAATAAAACTGAGAAACCGATCCTGAAAATTCTTAGCGGTGAAACACCGGAAAGAAATCCCATCTGGTTGATGCGCCAAGCAGGGCGTTATCTACCGGAGTACAGAGATCTAAGGGCTAAAGCTAAAAATTTCCTTAACATGTGTTTGACGCCGGAATGGGCAACCGAGATTACGTTGCAACCGATCCGTCGTTTTGATTTCGACGCTGCGATTTTGTTTGCCGATATCCTGCTCGTGCCGATGGCGCTGGGAGCAGGGCTGGAATTCCGCGAGGGTGAGGGGCCGGTTTTAGAAAAAGTGTCTGGCGAGGCATTTCTCGACCGCCTCCGCTATGACGATCAAAAAGTTCAGCCGGTCTATGAAACCATTAGTCGCGTGAAAAAAGAATTGCCGGAGAAAACGACGTTGATCGGTTTCTGCGGCGCGCCCTGGACTGTCGGTTGCTATATGATCGACGGCAACAGCAAAAATGATTTCGTCATTTCAAAAGCATGGGTGAAGGAAAAGCCGGATTTACTGGCGAAATTGATATCTATCCTGATTGAGGCGAGCGCCGAATATCTTTCGCACCAGATCGAAGCCGGCGCGGAATGTTTACAGATTTTCGAAAGCTGGGGCGGATTGTTGCAAGGCGATGATTTCGCGAAATGGGTTATCGCACCGACACGCGAGCTGATTAATCGCGTGAAGAAAAAACACCCCGCAATCCGCATCATCGGTTTCCCGCGTGAAGCAACGCAAAATGATTATCTGAAATATGCTGCCGAAAGCGGTGTCGATGCCGTGAGTATCGATTTCAATTTGCCGTTATCATTCGCAAAAGAAAAATTGCAGCCGGTAAAACCGTTGCAGGGAAATTTGAATCCTGATCTGCTCGTGAAGGGCGGTAACGATATGTTGCGTGCGACAGAAGAAATTCTCACCACATTTGGTAAGAAGCACATTTTCAATCTCGGTCACGGCGTCGTGCCGCAAACGCCGCCAGAGCATGTCGCCGAACTCGTAAAATTTGTGCAGAATTTCAGGGCATGAAAAAAACCGCCGTCATTTTGTTCAATCTCGGCGGGCCGGATAACCAAGCGGCCGTAAGGCCGTTTCTATTCAATCTTTTCAATGATAAAGCGATCATCCGTCTGCCACAGCCGATGCGCTATTTCATTGCCAAAATGATCTCCTCACGCCGCGAAACAACGGCGAAAGAGATTTACGCAAAACTCGGTGGCGGTTCCCCGATTTTAAAAAATACCGAAGACCAGGCGCGAGCTCTCGAGCAAAAACTTGGCGCAGGTTTCAAATGTTTCATCGCCATGAGTTATTGGCATCCGTTTTCGCATGAGACAGCGCGACAGGTGAAAGACTACGCGCCGGATGAAATTATTCTGCTGCCGCTCTATCCACAATTTTCCACAACGACGACGGCATCAAGTTTGGCATCCTGGAAAAAATCGGCACGAGCTGTAGCGCTCACGCAGCCGACAAAAACTATATGTTGTTACCCGACGGAGAATGGCTTCATCGAAACACTCGCGGCATCCATTCGTAAATCTTTCGACGAAGCAAAAATTCACGGCATCCCCCGCGTTTTATTTTCAGCCCATGGCTTGCCAGAAAAAATTGTGCAGGCCGGCGATCCATATCAATGGCAATGCGAACGTACAGCCGAAGCTTTAGTGAAAGCTTTGAACATTCCTGCACTCGATTGGCGACTTTGCTATCAAAGCCGCGTCGGTCCCTTGAAATGGATTGGGCCATCGACCGATGAAGAAGTTATGCGGGCAGGGGCCGACAAGAAACCGGTCGTGATCGCACCAATCGCTTTCGTCTCCGAACATTCCGAAACGCTTGTCGAGATCGATATGGAATATCGCGAGCTTGCCAAAAAACACGGCGTGCCATTTTACGCCTATGTTCCAACAGTTAGCACATCGCCTGATTTCATCGCGGGGCTTGCCGGGCTCATTCAGAAAGCGCAGAACAGTTCCGAAAATTGTCTTTCCGGCGGATCGGTTTTGTGCCCGCCGGAATTTTCTGGATGTTGCCGGAAGAACTAATGCTCTACGAATGGGTCAAAGCTTTGCATGTCATTTCTGTCATCGCGTGGATGGCGGGCATGCTCTATCTGCCGCGGCTCTACGTTTATCACGCAGATGCAAAGCCCGGCTCCGATCTTTCCGAGACACTGAAAGTGATGGAACGCCGCTTGCTTCGCCGCATCGTCAATCCGGCGATGATTTCGACTTTTGTTTTCGGCGTGTGGCTTCTGATGCTCAACCCGGATTTGTTGCAGCAACCTTTCATGCACGTAAAACTGGCGTGCGTAATCGTACTCGCTGGAATTCACGGAATGTTGTCGCGCTATCGCAGGGATTTCGCGGCCGACCGAAACCTCAAAACCGCCGTTTATTTCCGGGTGTTGAACGAGGTTCCGGCGCTGCTTTTGGTTATCATTGTGATCATGATTATCGTTAAGCCGCATCTCAGCGCGATGTAAGTTTGGCGTAAAGCGAAGCCATTTCAGGCGCATTTATGGTTAATGCGCGTACGCAACAAAACCCCCTTGTTTCGTTGACTTTCCGCCTTTGATGCATTAGAAAATATTTAACCCCGGTGCGGTATTGTAATTTTTATTCCAATATTTCTATTCGCCCCGGACTCCCACCCACCTCGCGCATAAACATTTCGCTGCCATACGCAGCACGCATGCGCCCAGTACCCCAACAAAATAGGTTTCCATGAATTTACGTGAATTGAAGAGCAAGACACCGGCAGAACTATTGGCGTTTGCCGAAGAATTACAAATCGAAGGCGCCGGCGCGATGCGCAAGCAGGATATGCTGTTTGCGATCCTCAAAACGCTTGGCCAGCAGCCTGACAAAACAATCTACGGCGACGGCGTTCTCGAAGTGCTGCCGGACGGCTTCGGCTTCCTGCGCTCGCCTGAAGCGAACTACCTGCCGGGTCCCGACGATATTTATGTTTCACCAAGCCAGGTGCGCAAATTCAATCTTCGCACCGGCGACACGGTTGAAGGCGAAATCCGCGCGCCCAAGGAAGGCGAACGTTATTTCGCGCTGCTGAAAGTCAACAGCATCAATTTCGAAGATCCGGAAAAAGCACGTCACCGAATCACCTTCGACAACCTGACGCCGCTGTATCCAAACCAGCATCTGAAGCTTGAGATGCCGGATCCGACCAAGAAAGAATACACAACGCGCATCATCGATTTGATCTGCCCGCTCGGCAAAGGCCAGCGTGGCTTGATCGTGGCGCCGCCGCGCACCGGTAAAACGGTGATGATGCAGAATGTGGCGCATGCCATCACAACCAATCATCCCGAAGTTTATCTAATCGTTCTTCTGATCGACGAACGTCCGGAAGAAGTCACGGATATGGCGCGTTCGGTGAAGGGCGAAGTTATCAGCTCGACCTTCGATGAACCGGCGACACGCCACGTTCAGGTCGCAGAAATGGTAATCGAAAAGGCGAAGCGCCTCGTCGAACACAAGCGTGACGTCGTTATTCTCCTCGATTCAATCACGCGTCTTGCACGCGCCTACAACACTGTTGTTCCATCGTCGGGCAAGGTGCTGACCGGCGGTGTCGATGCCAACGCGCTGCAACGTCCGAAGCGTTTCTTCGGTGCCGCACGTAACATCGAAGAAGGCGGCTCACTCACAATCATCGCGACGGCCCTCATTGATACCGGCAGCCGCATGGACGAAGTCATCTTCGAAGAATTCAAGGGCACAGGTAACTCTGAAATCATCCTTGATCGCAAGCTGTCCGATCGCCGCACCTTCCCCGCCATCGACATCACCAAGTCGGGCACACGTAAGGAAGAGTTGCTGGTCGATAAGGCAACCATGTCGAAGATGTGGGTGCTGCGCCGCGTTCTTATGCCGATGGGCGTTGTGGATGCGATGGAGTTCCTGCTCGACAAACTCAAATATTCGAAGACCAATGGCGATTTCTTCGACAGCATGGGCCAGGGCGGCAATGAAGGTGGCGGCGGAGGCGGTGGTGGACCCACGGTCGAGCGTAAACCGTCTGTGACGCGCCGCACAACGTCGGCCGGCTCTACCAACAGCAAAGACGATTAACCAATCGTCCCTACCTGTTTCCAGTAACGGTGAAAGCAATATTATCGGTTGACCCAATGCGGGGTTTCCGGCTGATATTGCTTGATCGTTTTTCGGTGAGATTTTAGGGCAGGTTATTATGTATCACGGCTTCGAAACTTTGCGTGTGGACAACGAGTTCGGCGTCCGCGATATCCCATACAGCAAATCAGAAAAATCCTCTGACAAACGGGATTATCGCCCCAGCGTCTTCATCATTCCGCCGATGAATGGCACGATGTGGGAAGCTAAATCTGTGGCGCTTCGCGAAAGATTTGCCCAGCATGACGAAGGTTGTGTTGCGTTCGGCTACAGCGATTTAAACGACACCACCGCGCGCCGTGTCGATTTCAGCATTTACCGCAGCATCGACGATACGCGTCAGATGTTTGAGCGTATCACAGAAGGTCCTCAAATTGTCGTAGCCAGCTCCTTTGGCGCTACGGCCGCCTTGAAACTTGCACAGCAATATCCGGAAAGAGTCGCGGGCCTTGTTTTGATCGCGCCCGGCGTCAGCATCAATAAACAAATGTTGAAAAAACATCTCGCAGACGAAAAGCGTCGCCTCGACTACGAAACCAAAGGTTTCGCCGAGATGCATGTTTTCAGTTACCCAAATCCTGAAAACACGGGCGTATCTGCCAGCAAGATTAAAAAATACCGCGTACAAAAAGCCGAGCTTGATAAAGCTGCGCGCGAAGAAGTCATCAAGCCTCGTAAGAAGATCGTACTCGAGTGCCCCGTTCTGATCATCCAT
>DASTLS010000119.1:0-1768 GCA_035714725.1 Alphaproteobacteria bacterium
AAGGACGAGACCATCGGGCTCATGCGTAGCGTGATGGGCGAAGCGACGCGCCATCCGGAGCTGGCAACCACCATTCACTACGCCATGCGCGCGCATGGAACGGCAACGGTGATGAAGCTGGTCGCAGAACTGGCGGAAGCCGAAGAGATCAGATCTCTCCCGGCTTTTGCACCGGATAATCTTGCGGAAACGACTCGCCGCTTCATCGATCTGGTCTTGCTGCCGATGATGATGTCCTCGCTTTTCCACGCAGATCTGACGCCGATCAAGACACAGATGGAGGAGCATGCCCGCGACGCGGCATCCTTTTTTCTGTCCGGCTGCGGCTACAAACCCCTTGGTGCCTAGGGTTTTAGGGCCTGCAGTCTCTACTCGACAGCCGCGAGCGAGGTACAGACACGCCTGCGAAAGCCATCACGACAGATAATCTCGGCGAACTGTCTTACAGGCCTTGATCATCGATACACATACATCTAATAAGGCGCCACGATCTTTGGAGTTTAGAATGCAAGTTCTGGTACGTGACAACAATGTTGAGCAAGCACTCCGCTTCTTGAAGAAGAAGCTGCAGCGCGAAGGCGTTTTCCGCGAAGCACGGCTTCGGGAGCGTTTTGAGAAGCCTTCCGAAAAGCGCGCCCGTGAAAAGGCCGAGGGTATCCGGCGTGTCCGCAAGCTCGCTCGCAAGAAGCTTGAGCGGGAAAGCGGCATTTCGGCTCCCAAGAAGGCAAGAACTTCGGGCCGCTAACGGCGATCGGGCGACGGATTTCGTATCCCACGGATATGACTTCCTCGCGCCCGAGATAGCCTTTGCCTGCAGGACAGGCAACTGATCTCCATTATTAAAATGGGGACCTGATTTTCTGCGCCTTGATGATGGCGACTGCGCTTGATTTCGAGCATTTCGCCGCCTTCGCGACTCGGGCAGCCAGATTTATCGTGACGACCATCACGCGGCCGTCGACACGATAGAGAAGATTCGCGGTGCGCAACGGTTCAGCTTTTTGCTGAAAGAAATCTGCCCGCTCTTGAAAAACCTATCGGGACACGCCGCCCTCCAAAGAACAAACGATCGAATTTCTTCAGGACCACCTCGCCGTGATCCGCTAAAAATTGACTCGCTTGCGCGAGGTCGCGGATTACATCTCCAGCAAATTGGAGCGCTTTCGGCGCGAAATTGCGTCCGCTGATGTGGTAAAAGAACCCCTCAACTGAGTTGCCCAAGTAAATTGCGAAGGTGCCGAATCATCTCGGCGCTCCTGCCATCGCAGGTCTTCTGTCAGCGATCGGCCTTGCGTGCCGGCCAGTAATACAGGGCAGTTGCGCCAAGAAGCCCGGAGCTTTTCCTGGAAGCCGCAACTTCCCTATCCCGGAACCAGAAGGAAAGCGACACGACCGGCGTTCCAGGCTTGAGCATGCGATCGAGCAAGCCTGCCAGCTTCGGCATCGGCTTGATCATCAGGTAGCACGTCACCGCATGCGCGTCCGAGAGATCGAAATTGTAAAAACTGCCCCTGTGCAGCAACACATTGGGCAGGTTTCGGGTGCGGAACCGCGAAATCCAATAGGGAAGCGGCGATATCTCTATGCCCCGGATATGAGCATTCGGAAAAGCTCGTGCCAGCGCGATGACCAGCGAGCCCCAGCCGGAGCCAAGCTCATAAACGATCGACTGTTCCGGCAAATCAGCCTGCTTCAACAAGGCGACAACGTCAGCAGTTTCGGCAGCATTCGAGGATAGTGGCGGAACCCCCGTAAAGGCGTGAAATAT
>DASTLS010000120.1:0-2256 GCA_035714725.1 Alphaproteobacteria bacterium
CATCGTCTTCACCGGCTGGGTCGTGTTCCACACAGGTGCCTTCGATGCGCAGGGGTATGGCGCAGGCTTCGGCCTTGCGATGGGCGGCGGTGGCGCCGGCGTGTGGGCCAAAGCCAAAACAGAGCCGGAGGTAAAGGATGAGTGATATCGAAGGTGTAATACTCGGTTTTATCGCCGCGGCATTTCTTGCGCTGGCGCTGATTATCTTCGCGCAGCATGAAAAAATTTCTTCGCAACAGACGCGCTATGAAACCCTCGTGAAAGAAAGCGCAGCGCTTCAGTCCGAAAATCTGAACTGGAAAACTCTGGTCGAACGACAGAATGCCAAGATTGCAGCAATGAGCGCCGCGCAGAAAAAGCACGCGGCTGAGGATGCGAAGGCTGCGCAGCAAAACGCCAAGAAAGCCAGTGCATACACGGCTTTTTCTGCACGCATCCAAAATCAGAAAGTCAGCGCGGACGATTGTGCCGGATCGCGCATGCTCGCGAGTTTTTATCTGAGAAACCGGCCATGAGATTTTTGCCGTTACTGCTTCTGCTGAGCGCGTGCGCAGCAGCCGAACCGGTTTACAAGCCAGTGGCGGTCGATATGCCGGTGCTGGTCGCGTGCCAGGCAAAAATGCCGGCGATGCCGCAGGATCTAATGAGCGCATTGCCGAAAACCGCGACACTCACGGAATTCACCCGTGCGTGCGCCGAGCAAGCGCTGATTGATAAATCAGCGCTGCTCGAATTTCAAAGCGCGCTTCAAAGTTGCGAATGAATTTTCACTTTAAGGAGTAAAAATGGCCGATACATCCTATCTTCCCAGCTATGCGCCCTATGCAAGTTGGGCGGCGCGGCAAGCGCCTGTGCCCGCAAATGTGCACAACGTTCCTGCGACAATTCCCGGCAGCGGCAATGTGCAATCAAGCCTGATTGTGACCGAAGGTTTCTCGCTTGTGTCTGCGGGCATTACGTCATCTCAGGCGGGCACGATGTCGATCCAGCGTTATCTCGATGCCGGCGGCACTGTTACGCAGGGTCCAGCGGTACAAGTTTCGTTGAGCGCCGGTGTGGCAGCCAACCTCGATATCCTCGATGGCCGTCCGTTCGCTTCGATGAAGCTGACGATCACGAATGCATCGGGCACGACGGCGAACCTTACAAATTTCGCGCTCCTTCTTCAGGCGAGCGATCAGTCGGACAAAGACAATGCCGTCGATGGCAGCGGCGTGATCGCAACCGGCGGCACGGCGCAAAATCTTTTCTCCGGTATAGTGCCGGTCAACGGCTTCGCGATTTATAATCCCGATCCCAGCAATGATTTATGGATGTCGGATATCACGACGGCTGCCGCCAACGGGCAGGGGAGCATCCGTATTGCGGCCAATGGCGGCGGGTATGAAACGCCGCCGGGTTACAGGCCGCTTGGTGCCGTGAGCGTGTATGGCGCGACAACGGGCCAAAAAATCACGGCGAAGAGGTGGTAACATGGCGGTCATCCAACCTCCTTCGCTGACAAAATTTCCCGGCGTTTTGATCAACGGCCTCGGCGACAGCATCATCGGCGCGCAATCGCAATATTTTCCTGTCGGCAGTGCGTTCACCGCGCCCGCCTGGGTCGCGAGCACCGCCTACATCGCAGGCCAATGCGTTGTGAATGGCGGAAATTTGTATCGCTGCACGACAGGCGGCACGTCTGCCTCAAGCGGCGGGCCGACAGGCTTCAACACTTCATCGATCACCGACAA
Organism: Alphaproteobacteria bacterium; assembly: GCA_035714725.1. Lineage (GTDB taxonomy): Bacteria > Pseudomonadota > Alphaproteobacteria > UBA9219 > UBA9219 > JAATFY01. The sequence goes on from DASTLS010000120.1 coordinate 1,734, forward strand.
CACCGTCACCTGGGTATTTTATAATTACCAATCGGCGAAGGGCGGAACATCTTTCCTGCAATGGGCGGAGAAATTTTCGCTTGGCCGATTGTATTTCGATCAGTCGCAAGGTTACGCAGGGCCGAACGGAAGCGTTCTGAAAGTGATCGTCGCGAACGGCGGCAGCAATTATGCGGGCGGCGACACGATTACGTTTAATCAAGGTGCCGTAGGTACTTTGAACATCTCGGGCGGCGTGATCACCGGCGTAACGCTCACCAATCCCGGGAATGGCAGCTCTGCTTTCACGGCGAGCATCAATACATCGACGGGTTCCGGTGCCAATATCTCACTCGTCACAGGTGGCTCCGGCACATTTGGCGTCACCGGCGCTTTGACATCCGACATGGTTGCGCGCCTTTCGGATTGTTTGTCATCTTCCGTCGATATCTTTGCTGTGCATGGCGGCACGAACGATGTTTCCGGCGGCGTTGCCTACGCAACCATCATTGCAAATTTGCGCACATGTTATGAAGCATTGGTG
>DASTLS010000121.1:0-2158 GCA_035714725.1 Alphaproteobacteria bacterium
ATTGCGCCGTCATTACCACCCTTCAACTGTTCGGCGACGGCGGCGCCAAACCGGTCGATCATCAATTGATATTCGGGCGGCACGAGCTGATTGATCGAACTCTGCCCACGCTCCTTCGAGCGATAGAGCGCCTGATCGGGCTTATCGAGCCGGACATAGAGATCGATAAAGGGCAGGTCGTTAAGTGTGGCGGACATGGGACCCCGAAGAAACTCAGGCGTCCACGACCTTCCAGAACACGGGCGATGGTGGGGCGAACGCCACTATATGTTCGTCATTTCCGGTTAAAATCGGCTTAATTTCAGCGATTGCAGCCGTTTCCTTCGTCAAAGTCAGTGTCTCTTTATTCACTGGCAGACCATAAAAAGCTGGCCCATTGCGGCTGGCGAAAGATTCGAGATTCGCGAGCGCGCCAGCCTCATCAAACACTTGAACATATTGCGCCAAGGCATTGGGTGCCGAAAAGATACCGGCGCAACCGCAAGCACTTTCTTTATTCGCGCGCGTATGGGGCGCCGTGTCGGTGCCGAGGAAAAACATCTTTCCGCCGCTTGTCGCCGCCTTGATTAGAGCTTCGCGATGCTTTTCGCGCTTTGCGATAGGCAAACAGTAGAAATGTGGGCGAATACCGCCCTGAAAGATGGCATTCCGGTTGATCATCAAATGATGAACCGTGACGGTCGCCGCGAGTGGATGTGATTTGCCTTCGGATGAGACGTAATCGGCGGCTTCCTTGGTCGTGATGTGCTCGAACACGACCTTCAATTTCGGAAAGTCTTTCCGCATCGGCGTCATGACACGGTCGATAAAGACAGCCTCGCGGTCGAAAACATCGACATCCGGGTCTGTAACTTCGCCATGCACGAGGAGTGGCATGCCGATCTCCTGCATTTTCTCAAGAACGGGATATATGTTCTTGATATTCGTGACGCCGTGCTGGGAATTGGTCGTGGCATTCGCTGGATAAAGCTTCGCTGCCGTGACAACCCCCTTGGCATGCCCCTTCGCCAGATCATCGGCATGAGTGGTGTCGGTCAGATAGATCGTCATCAAGGGCGTAAACTTCATGCCCTTAGGCGTCGCGGCGATGATCTCTTCGCGATAAGCGTGGGCCTTCTCGGCCGTAGTGACCGGCGACTTCAAGTTCGGCATTACAATGGCGCGGGCGAAGTGCCGACCGGTGTGCGGCAGGACGGTACGCAAAACCTCACCGTCGCGCAGATGCACGTGCCAGTCGTCGGGGCGCGGAATAGTAAGGGTTGTGGCCATCGCGAGATTCGGTGAAAGCGTCAAAAACACGCGTTTTTTAGCATAAACCATGACGCGAAGCAAAGTGCCGTACCGGCTTTTATCGCCGGAATGCCTGTGTTATCAACGCTGTCCGTATTAACCCGAACGCATCACCGCCCAAATGGCCCTTATTCAACCTCGCACAGCCCCCGGAACGCTCGAGCTTTTGCCGCGCGAGCAACAGATCTTTCAGCAAATGATCGACACTATCCGCCGGGGTTACGAGCGCTTCGGCTTTGTGCCGATTGAAACGCCGGTTTTCGAGATGAAGGATGTGCTGCTGACCAAATCCGGCGGCGAGACCGAAAAGCAGGTCTATTTCGTGCAATCGACCGGCAGTCTGCAGCAAGGCCATGAGGCTGAGATGGTGCTGCGCTTCGACCTCACCGTACCCCTCGCCCGCTATGTTGCGGAGCATGAGCACAATTTGGCCTTCCCGTTTCGACGCTATCAAATCCAGCGCGTCTATCGTGGCGAGCGCGCCCAACGCGGTCGCTTCCGTGAATTCTATCAGTGCGACATCGACGTTATCGGCAAAGATAAACTCGACCCGGCTTACGATGCCGAAATCCCCGCCATCATCGTTCAGATTTTCGAAGAGCTGAAGATCGGCGACTTCACCATCCATTTCAGCAATCGGAAGATTCTGCTCGGTCTGCTCAATGGCTACGGCGTCACGGATGCCGAGAAGCAAAAGCTGATTTTGCGCGAAGTCGACAAGCTCGACAAAATCGGTCGCGAGAAAGTTCATGCCGCCATCGTTGCTCTCGGCCTCAGTGCCGCGCATGCCGATCAAATTTTGAATTTGATCACAAACAAAGGCAGCAATGAAGAAATCCTCACGGCACTCCGTGGCCAGAACTGCAAC
>DASTLS010000122.1:0-3557 GCA_035714725.1 Alphaproteobacteria bacterium
AAATCGGCACGCTCAGCGAAACGCTAGAAGCTATCGAGATGGCGCATAAAGCGGGCTATCGCTCTGTCATGTCGCATCGCTCCGGCGAGACAGAAGACAATACGATTGCCGATCTGGCAGTCGCCATGAATTGCGGCCAGATCAAAACCGGATCGCTCGCGCGTTCTGACCGGTTAGCGAAGTACAATCAACTCATCCGCATCGAAGAGCAGCTTGGCAAAGCCGCGCGGTTTGCCGGTTCTTCGATCCTCATGCGATAAATGGTCACGCGACGCACACGACAGATTTTCACGTCGGTCATCTGCGCCTGTATCGTGTGCTACTTCCTCTATCGCACCATCGAGGGCGACCATGGCTGGCTCGCCATGTTACGGCTTCAAAACGAAACTGAAGCGTCTCAAGCAAATCTTTCGCAGTTGCAGCAGGAACATAAGGAGCTCGCGCATCGCGTGCAGCTGATGCGCCCCAGCAGCCTCGATCCAGACCTGTTGGATGAGAAATCGCGCGAGATGCTCGATTATTCAAAGCCTAATGAGATCATTGTTTTGACTCCACCAGACCAAAAAGATCAAAAGCCCGGCGTTGTGCAGCGCAGCAAATAGATACAAAGCTTCTTATTTATGCGCACGAAAGCAATGAAGGATTAGCCTTATTTGTGTAAGATTGGGGCTACCGAAAAACGGGGCGATGGCGTGCTTGATAAAATGCGCCAATCGTTATACCCCATACGCAAAGCGGCCCGTCAGAAGGCCCGCGAGTCCGTCCGAGGGGGACACCTAAGGGGATGAAATGTTCATTTCAAAGCCGCACTTGCAGTCCATAGAAAACAATCAATCATCGCGCGACCGCGCCACCGACATGCAGCGCTACTATCGCGACATGTTGCTCATCCGTCGCTTTGAAGAAAAGGCCGGCCAGCTTTACGGTATGGGCCTCATCGGCGGATTCTGCCATTTGTATATCGGACAGGAAGCTGTCGTCGTCGGCATTCAGGCGGCGCAGATGGCTGTCGATACCGTCATCACATCCTATCGCGATCATGGCCACATGCTGGCTGCGGGTATGGATCCGCGCGGCGTTATGGCCGAACTCACCGGTCGCGAAGGCGGGTACTCGCGCGGCAAAGGCGGCTCGATGCACATGTTCAGCCGCGAAAAGAATTTCTTCGGCGGCCACGGCATTGTTGGCGCGCAGGTTCCAATCGGCACCGGTCTCGGTTTCGCGCACAAATACAAAAATGACAGCGGCGTTTGCCTAACCTATTTCGGCGACGGCGCGGTCAATCAGGGCCAGGTGTATGAAAGTTTCAATATGGCGGCGCTGTGGAAGCTGCCGGTCCTCTATGTAATCGAGAACAACAAATACAGCATGGGCACGTCACAGGCGCGCCATGCGGCCGGCGAACTTTATAAACGCGGCGAAGCCTATGGCATCCCCGGCAAGAAAGTCGACGGCATGGATGTGATGAAGGTCCGTGAAGCTGCCGAAGAAGCGCTCAATCTCGTGCGCGGCGGCAATGGCCCCGTCATTCTCGAAATGGTGACATATCGTTATCGCGGCCACTCGATGTCCGATCCGGCGAAATACCGCACGAAGGACGAAGTCGAAGAATGGCGCAGCAAGCACGACCCCATCGAAAGCCTGAAGCAGATCATGCTGAAGGAAGGCGTCGTGACCGAAGACAGCCTCAAGACCATCGAGCGTGAGATCAAGGAAATCGTGAACGATTCCGCTGAATTCGCTCAGACCAGCCCCGAGCCCGATCCGTCCGAATTGTGGACGGATGTGCTTATCGAATCCTAAGACCAACGGATATCCGAGATGACGATTCAGATTCTGATGCCTGCGCTGTCGCCCACAATGACGGAAGGCAAGATTGCGCGCTGGCTCAAAAAAGAAGGCGATGAAGTCAAAGCCGGTCAGGTGATCGCGGAAATCGAAACCGATAAGGCGACGATGGAAGTCGAAGCCGTCGATGAAGGCACGATCGGCAAAATCCTTGTTCCCGGTGGGACCGAAAATGTGAAGGTCAATGCGCCGATTGCCATTTTGCTCGAAGAGGGCGAAAGCACCGATGCGTTGAACAATATTGAGACGGTCGCAACCCCCAAGATCGAAACGCGCAAGATCGAGCCGAAAGAAACGCCGAAGCCAAAAACAGTGAGGGAGGAGCCAAAGGCAGAGCGCCCGGTTCTTTCTGTTGTCGGCTCAGCTCCGAAATCGAAGCCCCCAGCGCAACCGGCGCGCACCACAGATCGCGTGGTTAAGCTCACTGTGCGTGAAGCTTTGCGCGATGCCATGGCTGAAGAAATGCGCGGCAATCAGAACATCTTTTTGCTCGGTGAAGAAGTCGCGCAATATCAAGGTGCTTATAAGGTCAGCCAAGGTTTGCTCGAGGAGTTTGGCGAGAAGCGCGTGATCGATAGCCCCATTACGGAAATGGGCTTTGCCGGGCTCGGTGTCGGCGCGGCCTTTGGCGGCCTTACCCCGATCATTGAATTCATGACCATGAATTTCGCGATGCAGGCGATTGACCAGATCATCAACTCCGCCGCCAAGACACTTTATATGTCCGGTGGCCAAATGGGTTGCCCCATCGTGTTCCGTGGCCCGAACGGTGCAGCGTCACGCGTCGGCGCGCAGCACTCGCAATGTTATGCAAGCTGGTATGGTCATATTCCCGGCCTCAAGGTTGTGGCACCTTACGACGCCGCGGATGCCAAAGGTTTGCTCAAAGCCTCCATCCGCGATCCGAACCCGGTCATCTTCCTCGAGAATGAGATGATGTATGGCCAGAGCTTCGACGTTCCGAACGAACCGGATTTCGTCATTCCAATCGGCAAGGCCCAAGTCATTCGCGAAGGCAAAGATGTAACGATCACCGCATTCTCGCGCATGGTTGGTTTCGCCCTTGAAGCTGCCGAGCAATTGGCGGAGCAGGGGATCGATGCCGAAGTCATCAACCTCCGCACCATTCGCCCGCTTGATACCGACACCATCGTCGAGAGCGTCCGGAAAACGAATCGGTTGATATCGGTCGAAGAGAGCTGGCCGTTCGCCGGTATCGGGTCCGAACTGGCCGCCGTGATGATGGAAAAGGCCTTTGATTACCTTGATGCGCCGGTCCTTCGCGTCCATGGCGCCGATGTGCCCTTGCCCTACGCCGCCAATCTTGAGAAGCTCGCCTTGCCGCACGCCGACAACATTGTCGATGCGGCAAAGACCGTTTGCTATCGCAACTGAGCTGACCGCACATGCCCATTCAAATCTTGATGCCGGCCCTGTCGCCGACCATGACGGAAGGCAATCTTGCCCGTTGGCTTAAGAATGAAGGCGATACCGTCAAGCCCGGCCAAGTGATCGCGGAAATCGAAACCGATAAAGCGACGATGGAAGTCGAAGCTGTCGATGAAGGCAAAATCCTCAAAATTCTGATCCCCGGCGGCACACACGGCGTGAAAGTCAATGCACCGATTGCCGTTCTTGCCGAAGAAGGTGAAGAGGGTCTGACAGCCGATGCCGCGATGGCAGCTCTTTCCAAGAAAGCACCAAAATCA
>DASTLS010000123.1:0-4837 GCA_035714725.1 Alphaproteobacteria bacterium
AACCCTTTTCAAAAACGTGCAAACCTTAGGACCATCGCGGTATTTGCGTTACGAGCTAGGTGACGAGCCAAGGCTCTCGACTTACGAATCCCGGATCATGGCGCCGCCGCCCGATGCAAATTTTTCTGTCGCGGGGCAGCAACTTCATCACTTGCTCGACAATGAAGTCAAACAGATGCTGGCTTCAGATGTTCCCGCCTGCGTTGTTACGAGCGGCGGATTAGATTCCACACTCGTCTCGGCCCTCGCGGCAAAACATGTCGATAACCTGCATTCTTTCCACATTTGCTACAAAGGCAATTGGCCTTTGGATGAGAGGCAGTACGCGAAAGAAGCCGCCGATCAATTCGGTACCATTCATCATGAAATCGAAGTCGATCCCGATCATTTTCCGGAATTGATCGAGCGCATGACAGCGCATATCGGCCAACCGAATACCGCTCCCCATAGCCTCAGCACCTATTGTCTTTTCCAAGGCATTCACGATGCCGGCTTTCGTGTCGCACTGACAGGCGAAGGCTCGGATGAAATGTTCGCCGGCTATGAGCGTTTTAACGCCGCCCTTTCACCGGGCAATGATTGGATCGCGGGCTATATGGATAAATTCGGCCCCTTCCCCGCCGCCATCCGGCAAGACGTTCTCGATCCTGCTTTCAATGAAGCCGCACACGAACAAAAGACCAAGATCGAAGAATTTACGGATAATATCTTACGCACTAAAGCTGGCGTCGAACGGCTAGATGCCCTGCAAGCCATCGATCAATGGGAACGCTTTCCCTATTACATTCTTCGGCGTGTCGATCATCTGAGTATGGCGCATGCCGTTGAGGTACGCGTTCCTTTCTGCCAGCCACGCATTGTGGATTTTTCACGTCAATTGCCGCTCGATTACCGCATCGGGGCTGGCCAGAACAAGCGCATTGCCTATGAAGCCGCGCGTGGATTGTTACCGGACTCAGTCATGAAACGAAAGAAGCAAGGCTTCACCTTACCGGTCACTGCCATGCTGACGCCGGGCAACAAGTTGTATGATTTTGCCGTCTCAATCTTCGAATCGAAACAGTTCCAGGAACGCGGCGTGTTTCAGCCTGAGCGAATACGCAGCTATTACGAGCAGCAAGCCACTGCACCCAATGATGGTGCCGCCAACATGCTCTGGTCCGCCCTGTCGCTCGAACTCTGGAATCGGCATATCGACAAACTGAATGCGAATCTTCATCCACGCGACGATTGCGAGACTCGCGGGCCTCGAGCAGACTTCGCTTATAGAATTTGAGATAAGAAAGCAGGCTTACCATGCAAATGCAGATCTTCGGCTATATCGCGCTTGGCTTGATAGCCGGGGTGCTGAGCGGGCTTGTGGGCAGCGGCGGCGGAATCATCATCGTTCCCGCCCTCGTTTATTTCTTCGGCCTTACGATGCATACGGCGCAAGGCACAACCATGGCGCTGTTCCTTCCCCCCATCGGCATCCTTGCTGCCTGGAGCTATTACCAGCACGGGAATGTCGATATCAAAGCCGCCCTTCTCGTCGCTGCCGGATTTACTCTCGGTGGATTTTTTGGCGCCAAAGTAGCCTTGAATCTATCCGAAGATGTGCTGCGCAAGACTTTCGCCATCATGCTTGCAGCCGTCGCCGTTAAGATGTTCATGCAAAAGGCCGGTTAAGCCAGCATGGATTGTTTATGGCCCTGAAAATAGCCTAGGCTTAGGTTGTTATTTCAGGGAGCCATTCATGACCAAACCCGAAGCTAAAAAGCCGTCACACCAAGAGCTTGTCGCCATGCTGCAGACAAAGGGCTGGGATTTCATCACCGGCACATCCACGGTGCCGATCAAAAACCGTACGCTCGATGAACAGGTGCGCGAAGCGCATAAGCGCCGTACGGGTGGCGAAGAGGTCGGTCGGATTTCAAAATTAGAAGACGCGATCGAGCTCGATCTCTTCCAGCTTGAAAAGCTGTGGGAGCATCTCGGCCTGCCGATGTGAATTAGTAACGGTTGTCGTTCTGAAGCCTGACCATGGTCGGCGGATAGAGAAGATTAACCGAACTTTTGCCGGGCATATAAAGCACGGTTGGATTATCCATCGCCTTCGTCCATTGGGCCAGAGCCTTGCCGCCCTTGTCGCGCAATTTCTGCCTGGGCAGATCGCTGCGCTTGCCTTCGACCGTGTTTCCGCTGTCGTCCTGAAATTGATACGTCACTTCGGTGAACACGCCGCTCCTGCCTCTATTGACCTGCCGTTCGCCGGTGATCGTGGCCTGAGCTGCCATCCCATAGCTGAGTAATTTTTTCTGCTTGGAGAATGTCCAAAACGCAAATAATTCGGCGCCGACAAAAAAAGTTCCGAAAAGAGGGAACATAAAAACGACCAGCATGTGCCATGTTTTTTTAGCAGCATCGAGGCTGCGCTCGAGATCGCCCGCATTCGGGAATGAGCGGGTTTGATCGAGCGGATCATAAATGACGGTTATTGTCTGGCCGATATGCAGGGTCTTGAACACATCGCCGGTAATATTGCTGCCTTCGCTATAAACCATATCGGCAGGCTTATATTGGTAATCGACGTAATAGAGGGGGCCGTTTTTACTCGACTGAATTCGTAAATTCGCTACGGCTCCATGAACGGTAACGCCGCGCTCCTTGAGAATTTCCAGTTTATAGACCTTCCCGTAACCCGTAGAGACAAACACGTAGAAAACGGGAAGAAAACTAAGGGTAATGACGAGCAACACAAACCAAAATGAGCCCGTCGCTTTCACCTGCCGGGGCAATCCCCCGTCCAACTCGAGCGGCGCTTTCCAACCCGTCATCGACAAACCCTGAACTAAGAAAACTTACGAACCTGTATTCCGCATCTTGGTGACGTTATCCGGCATTTGCGCGGAATTGTCTTCGCCTTCGGTGAAGGAAAGGCCTGACATTTCTTCCTCAATCAATGCGGTGTAATCGACATCTTCCTCGCTATGCGCGGGCTCGGCGAAACGCTCCCGGGCGAATTTTCGCATGCTGTCCCAGAGTTGCGCAGGCTGGGAATGGGATACATGCGTCTCAGCCGCCGGCACTTCCTGTGCCATGCTGGTCGTCGTCGTGACGGGACGTTCAGGAGATGGCAAAGAACGGAATGCCGGTGCATGGGTAATCGAGCCGGTTTGTTCCACCGCCGCCAAACGCGGCAGGATTTCTTCGATATGCTGCATCAGGTTTTGCAGCGCTGCGCGCTTCGGCGCGGATTCCGCACGGGCTTCTTCGTCCGTATTGTAATAAGCAGCATAGTCGCTCGCCTGGCCATAGATGGAGGCGACCTGACGCGCTAGTTCGGCACCCAGCCAGCCGAGGCGACCGACATAAGCCTGATAAAGCGTCGAGCGGATGCGCGGCCATGACATGGTCTTCTCGTCCGTCTCAGATTTGAGGCGTGCCTGGCAAACCGCCCGTGCGGCCATCAATTCACCGCGCAAAGCTGCGGCCATCGCTTTCAGCTCATCGCTGCGTTCCTGGCGGCGCTGGCGGCCAATGACGAACAGGATGCTGAGTGCAGTCGCCAGCATGATAAAGCCCGTGATGAGCAGCTGATAACGCGCGAAGAAGCCGGGTTGGTCATCCGGAATATTGGCGAGGTCCTGATCCGAAGGCGCCAAACTGCTGGCAGCAACGGGAGCTGCCGAGGAAACCTTGGCTTGCACGGCATCCGATACCGCTTTGGATTCTTGCGGCGTTTTGGCGTCAACCAAAGCAGCCGGCGGAATAACGACGTCGGCCACCTTCGGTGTTTCCGGCTTCGGCAATTCTTTCGGAGGTTGAACGGTGAGCGTTGCTGCTTGCGGTGTCAGTGTCGACCAAAGGCCGAGCTTCTGGGTCTGCGCTGCCTGTTCGGCTGCCAGATAGGATGTCGCGAGATCGGTAGACGCCAGCGAGCCACGCGCAGATACAGCGAGGCCGCGGCGAAGGAGTTCGAGTGCCAAGTCGCTGCCCGCACCATTGCGGCACGTCGCTAAGTAACGACCGCCCTGATCGCGATCACGGATTTGGCAGGTTACATTCTGGCCGGTCGTGAGGTTATCGAGAAGACCGCGCGCTTGCGGGCCAAAGCTGGCGGAGAGCTGCGGCGGCACAACACCGAACAAACGCAGATCGATATTGTTCACTTGAAGCTTTTCGGCATCCACAATCGTGGCCTGGCCTTCAGCCGTGCTGCCGGGCGGAAGGGCGGGCTTGCCGCCGGGCAAGGACTGGCGATTTACAGGAGTGCGTGGCGCCGATTTCGGCGTCGGCGCGTAAGCTTGCGCCATAGCTGTGCCATGCATCAGAGCAACCAAGCTCATCGTGACGAGAATTTTCTTCATGTCCCACCCTGCTGTTTTATCTTTTATTATCTGAAGCCGGAAGCCATCGCAATCGCAGCTTCAATTTCCATTATGGCCTTGGCCACCGCCTGACCGATCAGATCCATGCGGGCCACCAACTCGATCCGCGGCGTGGCAGCCGCCAATTCCTGCCCGCTTAAAAGGTGGCGGAACAAACCGCACGCCTGTGCAAGGGCTGTCAGCATCATATCATGCGGCTCCGGAATATCATCCCGCAAAATAACGCCCAATATCCGCAGCTTAACTTCGCGGATTTCCTTATCTTGCAAGAGAGGATAACGACGCGCGCCGAATACCCATAAAATCTTTTTGTCTTGACGCTTTATAATGCCGCGAGACTCCAGCCGACGGAGCGCCTTTTCGCGCAGCGCTTCGCCTTCATCGGAGAATTGCTGCAGCCAATAGGTGATCGGATGCGGCGAGAGAACCGGAGCAATCGCCATCGTCTGCAGCACGGGATCGAGGAT
>DASTLS010000124.1:0-2030 GCA_035714725.1 Alphaproteobacteria bacterium
CATGATGCTGGCGTATGTCGAAGGGCGGCCGATGCCGAGTTCTTCCAGCTTCTTAACGAGGCTCGCTTCGGTGTAGCGCGGCGGCGGTTGCGTGAAATGCTGCTCCGGCTTGATTTCTTTTTTGTTCAGCGGATCGTTTTGATTGACCGCCGGCAGGCGCACATTGCCATAACCGTCATCATCCGGCTTCTTGTCTTCTTCATCGTCGTTTTCCTGATAGACCTTGAGCCAGCCATCGAACACGACGACAGAGCCTGTGGCGCGGAAGACGCCCTTGTTTCCATCGCCGGCAATATCAACTGCAACCTGATCGAGAACTGCGCTCGACATTTGCGAGGCCATCGTGCGTTGCCAGACGAGCGTGTAGAGACGCAGCGCATCGGCATCGAGATATTTCGCGACGCTTTCCGGCGTGCGGTTCATATCTGTGGGGCGAATAGCTTCGTGAGCTTCCTGCGCATTCTTGCTGGCGTTTTTGTAGACGCGCGGCTCCGCCGGAAGATAATCCTTACCGAAATCGCGGCCGATAACTTCGCGTGCCGAAGCAATCGCTTCTGCTGACAGTGAAACACCGTCAGTACGCATATAGGTGATAAGACCCACAGTCTCACCGCCGATATCGACACCTTCATACAGGCCCTGCGCCGTACGCATCGTGCGCGTCGCTGTCAGGCCAAGCTTGCGCGAAGCTTCCTGCTGAATGGTCGAGGTGGTGAAAGGCGGATAAGGATTACGGCGCGATTGCTTCTTTTCAACCGAGCCTACTTTCCATGACAGGCGATTGAGAACCGCGAGCGCAGCCTCGGCTTCCGCTTCATTTTGAATGGCGAACTTGTCGAGCTTCTTGCCGTCCAGATGTGTGAGGCGTGCCGGAAGGCTTGCACCATTGGCTGTGTTGAATACAGCTTCGATGCTCCAGAATTCCTGCGGTTTGAAAACTTCGATTTCAGATTCACGTTCGCAGATGAGGCGAAGTGCAACCGATTGCACACGACCAGCCGATTTTGCACCCGGCAATTTGCGCCACAAAACAGGCGAGAGCGAAAAGCCGACGAGATAATCGAGAGCACGGCGCGCCATATAGGCATCGACCAAATCTTTATCGATATCGCGCGGATGAGCGATAGCGTCGGTGACGGTCTTCTTCGTGATTTCGTTGAAGGTGATGCGCTTGATCGGAACTTTTTTATCCAGCCCCTTCGCGTGCAACACTTCTAATATATGCCACGCAATGGCTTCACCCTCGCGGTCAGGATCGCTTGCCAGATAAACGGCATCGGCATTCTTGACGGCCTTGGTGATTTCACTGACGGGCTTATCGGCGCGGTCGCCCAATTCCCAATCCATGGCGAAATCTTCGTCAGGGCGGACAGAGCCATCTTTCGGCGGCAAATCGCGGATGTGGCCGTAGGACGCCAGCACGACGTAATCGCTGCCGAGATATTTATTGATGGTTTTCGCCTTAGCCGGCGATTCAACAACGACGAGTTTTTGCGTCACGAGTAAGTTAACCTATCAAAACAACGCGATGCCCTGCCTGTCGTTCGAGGCGTCCAGCCAGCTCTAATTCCAGCAAAACAGTCAACACCAGGGGCGCTGAGAATTGACATTGGCGGATGAGTTCGTCAACCAAAACCGGCGAAGGGCTTAGATTCTCAAGGATTTTTGCCCTTGCCGATGCCAAATCACTCTCATCTATTTGGGCCGGAAAAGCCTCGATTTCAATGCCGGGGGGCTCGGAGAGGCCTTTCGGCATGCTGTGGATATGGCTCAAAATATCGGCGGCTTTCTCGGTGAGGATAGCCCCTTGGCGGAGCAAATCGTTTGTACCGGTGCAACGCGGATCGAGCGGCGAGCCGGGAACAGCAAACACCTCTCGCCCCTGCTCCAGCGCCATGCGCGCGGTGATGAGTGAGCCGGATTTCAACGCAGCCTCGACCACGACGACGCCAAGGCTGAGGCCAGAGATCAGCCTATTCCGACGCGGAAAAAGCCGCGCATGCGGCTCACATCCCATCGGCATGTCGGAA
>DASTLS010000125.1:0-3366 GCA_035714725.1 Alphaproteobacteria bacterium
CAACGTCCCCGACCTGCAACCCCTGCCCGAGGCCAGCCGCGCCTTCGTCGATTGGGTGGCGCAATATACCGTCACGCCGCCGGGCGCCGTTTTGAAGATGGTCTGGAGCAGCGAGAAAATGCTGCATCCGAAAAAGAACGATAATTTCACAACGCAGCAGCCCGATCCCGATCACCACCAACCGCAACTGACGGACGATCAGCGCAAAGCGGCAGATGTTTTGGTGAGCAAGGTCAAGGACGGTTATTCTGTTACCCTGCTCGATGGCGTTACCGGCTCCGGCAAAACGGAAGTTTTCTGCGAAGCGGTTGCGGAATGCCTGCGGCAGGGTAAGCAAGCTTTGCTCTTGCTGCCGGAAATCGCGATGACCGCCGCGCTGATCGACCGGCTTGCGGCACGATTTGGCGTGCAGCCTGTGCAGTGGCATTCCGAACTCACGGAGAAACAGCGGCGGCTCAACTGGCATTCGATCATGCTGGGTGAGGCGAAGTTCATCCTCGGCGCGCGATCGGCTTTATTCCTGCCCTACCCCGATCTCGGCCTTATCGTCGTCGATGAAGAACATGAAGCGGCCTACAAGCAGGAAGAAGGCGTGATCTATCACGGTCGGGATATGGCCGTCGTACGCGGTCACATTGGGAATATCCCCGTCATTCTGTCGAGCGCTACGCCCTCCCTCGAGACGATGTTCAATGTGCAGCAAAAGAAATACGACCATGTCGTGCTGCATCAGCGGTTCGGCAAAGCTTCGATGCCGAAGATCGAGCTGGTCGATCTGCGTCAGCAGAAAATGACGGCACAAAATTTCATTAGCCCGCCTTTGTTCGATGCTCTGCAAAAGACTATCGCCGAGGGTCAACAAGCGATGCTGTTCCTCAACCGGCGTGGCTATGCGCCGCTGACGTTATGTCGCGCTTGCGGCCACCGGCTGAATTGCCCGAATTGCACCAGCTGGATGATCGAGCATAAGCATACCCATCGCCTTCACTGCCATCATTGCGATTTCTCGATGAAGCTGCCGGAAAAGTGCCCAAGCTGCGGCGCGGAAGGCAAATTCGCCGCTTGCGGCCCCGGCGTCGAACGCGTGGCTGAAGAAGTCAAAGCGCGGCTGCCGAATGCGCGTTTTGCGATCATGGCAAGCGATACTCTCGATGGTCCGAAAGCCGCGCAGGAACTCGTGCATCAAATGGCGAGGCAGGAGCTCGATCTTTTGATCGGCACTCAGATTATGGCAAAGGGTTATCACTTCCCGCGCCTCACTTTGGTGGGCGTGATCGATGCCGATCTCGGGCTTGCGGGCGGCGATCCGCGCGCTGCCGAACGCGTATTCCAACTCTTGCAGCAGGTAGCTGGCCGAAGCGGTCGTGGCGAAGATGCCGGTCGCGTAATGCTGCAAACCACAGCGCCGGAGCACCCGGTGATGAAGGCTTTGATGAAAGGCGACCGCGATGCCTTCATGGAAGCTGAGCTGAAAGAGCGCGAAGCTTATAAACTCCCACCCGTCTGGAGGCTTGCCAGCGTCACGGTTTCAGGGCCCGATATGAAGCATGTCATAGCCCTTGCCGACCATCTGGCGGCCATAGCGCCGCAGGATAAGAAGATCACGGTTCTTGGCCCTGCACCGGCACCTTTTGCCATGCTACGGGGCCGTTATCGCCACCGCCTGTTGATTCGGGCGCCCCGGAACATCAACCTGCCCTTGCTCGTCAAACAATGGCTGGCGCCCGTTAAAACGCCTCGCAATCTGCGTATTCTGGTCGATATCGATCCCTACAGCTTTCTTTAAGCATGCCGAAAAGGTGGCTTACACGCCTCGGTTGCTGCTTCCAACTATGGTTAAAACTTCGTGTTTTCCTTTAGTGGTTAGTTCCTACCCAATAGGGTCAGGGCGAATTACTTTCATGATTTTTCAGCAAAAAATCGGGCTGATTTGATTTTTTGCTTTCATGGTTTGCGGGTAAGGTGGTGTTAGGAATTAACGACTAGACAGAAAGCTGTCTGGAACCAAAAAAGGATAATTGTCGTGTTGGTTGAACTTTCGCCTGTTACTTATCTGGCTCTGTGCGGTCTGGTGCGCGATGCGCTCGAGAACGATACGGATGCCTCGGCCTTGCTGAACAAGGTTGCTAAGGAACTGGCTAATGCCACAGCAGGCATCATCCCCGCCGAACTCGCAGACAAGCCGGAGCGCGTTGAAGCCCTCCGCCGTGCGGGCTTCATCTCGAACTAAATCACGTCGTCGCTTTTAAGCGACGCGCGCGCTCTTCAATTGGAAATAGAAATCGGACGGATCAGCGCTTTGCAATGCAAGGGTCGCCTTGATCGTCACTTTGCCGGTGCTCGGCGGAACATGGCCATCGAAAGAAACGAGGGCCAGAGAACCACGGCCGAATGCGTAGCAATACGGGCAGTGGAAATTTTCGCGGCTGAGCAGATAGTCCTGCTTTTTGCCGAAACCGCCTGAGAGCGGAGTGAGATAACCGCTCAGCTCGATTTGCTTGCCGGCGAGGGCCTGGATTTCAGAGGTGAACTTTGGCGCGGGTGGAGCCGGTAAAGCCGTGCTCGGGTCACTGCCGTCGGTGACATGCTCGAGAACCTTCCAGAGACCGGTTGCCGACGGGAAATGAGCATCAGCGGCTGAAACTGCCGTCAGAGCCTTGGCGGTTTTGGTCATAGCCAATGCAGGAACGGCGGAAGCCAGAGCGGCAAGAACGCTGCGGCGGGTCATCGACATGTTCATGGAATCGGTCTCCGTAGAGGGGTCTTGGGATTGGAAGGCGGCATACTGCTCCTGCGTCGGTATTCTCGTCAACGGCAGAATAAAGTTTTAGGCACGCAAATGACGGAAGGGAAAATACCGCGCCCGGATACTGCCATGGCGACCGAAAAGCACGGAAAAGATATACACAGCGCCTGTGACAAGGACGATTGCGGGACCGGATGGAAGCTTGCTGTTCATAGCGAACATGATGCCCGCGACGGATGACAGGGCAGCAATGATCACGGCAATAGCCATCAACCCGGCCAGCTTCCGTGTCCAGAATTGCGCCGAGACTGCGGGTATCAAAAGAAGGCCTGAGGCCATCAATGTTCCTAGCGTGCGATAGCCTTCGACCATGTTGAGGACGACCAGCATCATAAACAGTACGTGATAGAAACCGCCCTTCCCGCGCACCGCCTTCATGAAAGCCGGATCGAAAGATTCCACGACCAAAGGCCGGTAGATCACAGCAAGAATGAGCAGCGTAAGACTGGTGACGCAGCCCATGAGCTTCAGCATCGCGCCATCAATCGCTTGGGCATCGCCGAACAGGATATCTTCGAGATCTTGTGCCGAGCCGTGCAGCGCCAGCATCGTGATGCCGA
>DASTLS010000126.1:0-2129 GCA_035714725.1 Alphaproteobacteria bacterium
ATAAACCCAATATTTTTAAAATATGTTGCGCGGTTGATAGCACTCGCACGCGCGATACTAAAGCGCTATTAGGCTCGTTACATCAATGCGTTAGCGGTTTGTCACTTATATAAAACCTGGCATTTCTCGCAGAAAAAGGTACGGCGATTGCGAGTGCCGAGATATTCGCGCTTCAGCGGAATTTTATCGCGCGGGCATATACCCTTGTTATGCACGCACCAATGTTTGCGTAGGACAAACTCTTTCTTCCATTTCAGAAAATCGAAACTGTAAGTCCGCGCTTCCTCGATCATCTGGCTCAGTTTTTTCGCCGACAGCTTCCCGAGTTTCGTTTTCGGATGCACACGAATGCGATAGAGCACTTCGTTTTTTATGATATTGCCGACGCCTGCGAAAATATCCTGATCGAGCAACGCATCGCAGACTAAAACCTTAGGCTCTCCGAGCAATTTCTTCCTCGCCGCTTTCGGATTCCATGCATCCGACATCACATCGCCGGACCAATCGTAGATTTTATCCAGATCACCTTCGAGAATTTTCACGGAACACGCATAGAAATTCATCTTGCCGTTCTTAAAAGTGAGACTGAGGCGCGGCGCCATCTCCCGCTCCTCATTGATGCGGCAGGAACCGAACAAGAGAAAATGAATTTTGATCGTAAAGCCATCGAAGCAAATGAGGAAATGCTTGCCCCAGCTTTTAATATCGCGCACCACTTTGCCTTGGGCGCGTGCAATATCGACCTTGGCGTTGCCGCCGACCTTGAGCACTTTCTTGCCCTTAAACGGCGCTGCTTCGCCTTTTAAAATAACGATGGATGGACCTTCCGGCATGCCTCAAGCGAAGCAAGCGGAGGGTAAGTTTTCTATGCGGTGAAGCTCTTCACAAAATCAAGCCAGGCCTCTACACGCTGTTTCCATTGGTAATGCGCGTTGAAATACGCCACCTGCTTGCTGCGTTTCTTGATGTCGTCATCGGTGCCGAGATCATTCATTGCATCCGATACCGCACCCGCGAAGAGCTCATGCGGCACCGGCATATCAAAGCGCATCGGGTGATCGATATCCTCAATCGCGATTACGCGCGCGAAACCGGATGCTGTTTCCGGCAATGCCGCACGATTAGTGATGATCGATGAAAGCCCGCACGCCATCGCTTCAATCAGCGCAATGCAGGACGTCTCCGGCCACGGATTGGGAGAGATGAAAACAGATGCTACTTTCATGCGCTCGATCAGCTTCCTCTGCCCCACCATACCGACATGCTTGATATGCGGCAGGCTGCGAAGGAACGAGATGTATTTCTCATCCTGCGTCGCGTCGCCGGAGGGATTGGTGTTGCAATAGATCTCGACATCGAAATTCTTTTGCAGCTGGCCAAGCTTCTCTAATATCGGCGGCAGATGAAACACGCCACGTGCGGCACCACCGGCATAAATCAAAAGCGGGGGCGATGCTTTGGCATGATCGCCCGCATTTTCAGCCGCCGGATTCATTGCGTTGCGCAACACGGCTTGCTTCCAATGCTTCGGCACTTGCGACTGATTAATCCGTTGCTGCCATTCGCTGACGAAGACAATGCCGTCGAACGCATCGGCAACCGGCACGAGCTTCGGATGAAAGGTGCTTTCATGCATCCATGCAAGCAGCGGCGCGCGCGTCGCCTGCCGCACGACATTGACCATCTCTGCTTTCCAGCGACCGCAGAAAATGACCGCCGAGATATCCGGATCGGCCAAAACCGCGATTAGCCGGTCAAGCGGCTGTGCCTCGATACCATGCGAGGTCTGCGGTTCCTTGATCGTATTAAAGAAGGTGCAGCGGTGGCCGGCCTTCACCAGCTCCCGCGCCAGAAAGCATACTGCCGAGGTCGTGCCGCCCAGAGGCGCATCCGCCTCGGGCCGATCGGCGCCATAGCCATAGACAATATCGACGAAAACCAGATGCATAAGGGGGATTCTCCGCGCCCCGCTTTTGTAGTATAAATTGGGCATGGCTTCCAGTTCGGACACCCCCTTCCTGACCCGCCGCCGCTTTTTACAGCTTGGCCTCATGGCATCCTCTTTGGCGATCAACTGGTCGCTGCCTTTGGACGCCTTTGCGGCTGAGATGCCGGTGCCATCCCACAAG
>DASTLS010000127.1:0-4547 GCA_035714725.1 Alphaproteobacteria bacterium
CGCGCTCGATATCGGCTCGAGCAAAATTGCCTGCTTCATCGCCCGCGCCGAGGGTGAAGGCCCGCCGCGCGTGATCGGCATCGGCCATCAGCTGGCCGAAGGCATGAAAAACGGCAGTGTCGCCAATATGGAAGCTTTGCAGCACGCGATCAGTTCCGCAGTTGCTACGGCAGAGCAGATGGCCGGCGAAATGCTGGAGCGCGTGATCGTGAATATCTCCGGCTCGCAGCTTTTATCGCAGACGGTGAATATCGAATTGCCGCTGAATGGCCGCGAAGTGACGGAAAACGACCTGCAACGTATCGTGGCGCAAGGCCAGGCGATGGCGCAGGAAGATGCGCACGGCCAGCCGCTTGAACTGATCCATGCCCTGCCCGTGACTTACGCGCTCGACAATCAAAAAGGCATCCGCGACCCAATCGGCATGACCGGCACGATGCTGCATGCACAATTGCATTTGGTCTCCGCAGCGTTCGGCCCTGTGCGCACGCTCGCAACTTCCATCGCACGCTGTCATCTGGATGTTGAGAAGTTTGTCGCCGCTCCCTACGCCAGCGGCCTCGCTTGCCTTGTTGAAGATGAAATGGATCTCGGTACGCTGCTGATCGATATGGGCGCTGGCACAACCAGTTTCGCAGTCTTTTTCGACGGCAGTGTGATGTATACCGACGGCATTCCTGTCGGCGGCGCGCACGTCACCAACGATATCGCCCGCGGCCTGACAACATCCCTTTCCCACGCCGAACGCCTCAAGACGCTTTATGGCAATGCTGTACTAAGCGCGATGGACGAGCGCGAAATCATCGATGTGCCGCAGGTCGGCGAAGAAGCGCCGGAACATGCCAATCATATTCCAAAAGCGCAGCTCATCCGCATCATCCAGCCGCGGCTTGAGGAAATCTTCGAGATGGTCCGCATCCGTATGGAGAAAAGCGGCTTCAATGAAATGGCAGGCCGCCGCGTGGTACTGACCGGCGGCGCGAGCCAGATGCCGGGCGTGCGCGAGCTTGCGCAGCGCGTTCTCGATAAACAGGTTCGCCTTGGCCGCCCGCTTCGCGTCGCGCGTCCGCCTTTGCCGAACGGAAAAGCCGGTCCTTCCTTCACAGGTCTTGCCGAAGCGACATCAGGACCTGCTTTCGCGACCACCGCAGGCCTTCTTGTCGTCGCGATGCAGCCGGAACTCGCGGCATCCAGCAGCTTCACCGAATTCGTCAGCAACATGCCGCTCGTCCATCGCGTGGGCCAGTGGATCAAACAGAATCTATAAGCTTTACCGACGCAACTATTAAGCCACGTGCATTTAAGGGATTTGCCGCTATGATCGGCACCAATTAAACGAAACGTATTTCGAGCGAATTTAATTTTACCATGCGTGTTCCTGATTTTTACCGCAGCGCAATCGATATTGTCGGCGATGCCCCCGCGATTTTCTCCGCGATGTCCGCCCCAATAGCAAATTTCACGGCATGGGAAAGAGCACCCGATGCCGGGCTCGAAATCTACTGCCGCCATTTGGAAAAGACGCGACCCCAAAACACATTTGAAACTGAACCTCACGACATCACTTTTGTGAACGGTGAAACGCTTCGCTTGCCTGTTGCAAAAGCTTTGCTCACGCCCGGCTTTGAATATTTAAAGCAGGATATTCAAGCCATCGGCAATGGCCTGATCGAGAATGTTGGATTGCCCGTCACTTTTTATCCGGAATTCGACAGGGGCCAAGGACTTTCATCCCTGCGTTATATTGAGCCCCCAGAACAGGCCTTGACCTATGATCGCGAAAGTCATTTCCATGTTGATGGGCTTCAAGATGAAATGCCTGTGTTTGCCCCCGATACACCGGATGCACCCTCTTTCTCCGTAACCGTCATCGCCAATTATATGCCGATCACGACTTTGGGTGTGAAAGCATCAGCTGTTGCTCCCGTGGCGCAAAGATTCATTACCCACGCGGGCACACCGCAAGATCCTTCTCATCTGGCTTGGAACGATGCCATTCACGAAGTCACGGGTGGCGCTGTTGAAGAAGCTATCTTTCCCTTTAATCGCTATCATGCCACCGCTTTTGCCGCGATGCCGCGTGGCATCGCGGCGCAAAACCTTTTCGATAAGAGCCCCTCGCGCGTTTTTGCCGTTCATGCTTCGCCGATTCTTGAAGCGGATGATCCGCCGCGGCTCGCGCTCATCATGCGTGCGCAAATCGGTGGCTTCACACGGTAACAGCGAATTCTCTCACGCAACACTTTCGCTTCATCCGCTAACCCCCTGCCCTGATTCAATTTTGTAAAACACCTTCCAAATTGGGGATAAAAATTCCCCGCTGAATCCTGATGCAATAAAGCCTAAAGGGCTGAAATTTATTGATTCTTCGCACGGTTTAACTTGCACGAATCAAGCGGAAGGATTCATTATGCGGAATCATTTTCGCAACGTCTCGCAGCCCCTGCATTCACGGAGAAAAACATGATCAATTTGTCGATGGCGGATCCCGAACACAATCTGCGTCCGCGTCTCACCGTCATGGGTGTCGGCGGCGCCGGTGGTAACGCTATCAACAACATGATCCGTTGCCAGCTCGAAGGTTGCGACTTTATCGCTGCAAACACGGATAGCCAGGCGCTCGCAATGTCGCTGGCACCGCGCAAAATCCAACTGGGCATCAACCTCTCCCGCGGCCTCGGCGCCGGCTCGAAGGCCGACGCAGGTCGCGCAGCGGCTGAAGAGCAAGTCAACGACATCATGGCAGTGCTTGATGGCTCCGACATGCTGTTCGTCACAGCGGGCATGGGCGGCGGCACCGGCACAGGCGCAGCCCCCGTTATCGCTCGCGCAGCACGCGAAGCGGGCATCCTGACCGTCGGCGTTGTAACGAAGCCTTTCCATTTCGAAGGCAGCAACCGCATGAAGCAGGCCGAAGGCGGCATTGCCGAACTGCAGCAGTATGTCGATACGCTGATCGTCATTCCGAACCAAAATCTCTTCCGCATCGCCAATGAGCGCACGACGTTCGCCGAAGCTTTCCGCCTCGCCGACGAAGTTTTGCATTGCGGCGTTCGCGGCATTACCGACCTGATGGTCATGCCGGGCTTCATGAACCTCGACTTCGCCGACGTGAAGACGGTCATGGGCGAAATGGGCAAAGCCATGATGGGCACCGGCGAAGCCGACGGCGATAATCGCGCCATCCGCGCAGCCGAAGCCGCAATCTCCAACCCGCTCCTCGACGATGTTTCGATGAAGGGCGCACGCGGCGTACTGATCAACATCACCGGCGGCATGGACATGACGCTGTTCGAAGTCGATCAGGCTGCCAACCGCATCCGCGAAGAAGTCGATCCCGATGCGCAGATCAAGGTCGGCTCGACCCTCGGCGAAAATCTCGACGGCCGCATCCGCGTCTCCGTCATCGCTACCGGCATCGATGCTTCCGTCCTGCAAAATCAGGGACGTTCGGGCAACGGTCACCTCCGGGTGGTTCCGAGCCAGCAGACACAGCAACGCCAGCAAGCTCCTGTTCAGCAGCAAGTCGCACAGCAGTTTGTACCTTCTGTCAGCTCGCAGTATTTCACGATGCCGCAAGCCATGTCGCCGCAGCAGGTTCAGCAGCCTGTGCAACAGCAAGCTCCTGTTCAGCAGCAACCTGTCCAACAGCAGGTTCAGCCGCAACAGCAGCAGTACCAACAGCCTGCGCAGCAGGAACAACAGCAACAAGTTGAAGCCGCAGCTCCGCAACAAGTTCAGCAAGCTCCGGTTCAGCAGCCTGTGCAACAGCAAGCTCCTGTGCAACAGCAGGTCCAGCAGCCGGTTCAGGCTCAACAGCCGCAACAACAAGCTCCCGTTCAGCAGCAAGCCGCTCCTGCCGCACCGCGCTATAACCCGAACGTGTTCACGCAACGCGCTCCGCTGCCTCAGATGCCACCGGCATCACAGGCACAGCGTGCGGCTGAGCAACAAACTTCGGCAAGCCAGCAGCAGCAGCCGTTCGATATGCGCGTGACGCAACTGACAAGCCCGGCTCAACAGGCCGCAGCTGACCAGCGCCGCCTCCGCCGTTCGGAATCGCTGTTCACACGCATCACCGGCTTCGGCCTCGTTCGTCCTTCCGCACAGGAAGACGAAATGAGCGATGACGCGCAGATGATGACGGATGAAAACGGCCAGCCGCGCCTCGGTATTGACCCGGCAGACCGTCCGGCTCTCTCGTCGGAGCAATCGTCCGATCTGCTCGATATCCCGGCTTTCCTCCGCCGCCAGACCAACCACTAAGGTCTCGCCAAGCGTCTAAAGCCGTTAAGAATTACCCCCACCTGAAGCCCGGCTCAAAACCGGGCTTCTTTTTTATTATCAATAGCTTAGGGCATGTAACAAAGCGTAAGAAAGCTTGCATTGGGTTGCACCTGCGAAAAGCATACAACAACACCAAGCAATTGATTCCGTTGAGTCTTCATTCGACCCCCGACACAACTTAATCGCGTAACGCCAGGACTGATCCGTGACTCCTTTCGACGCCAACATGCAGATTGATATGACCGCAGCCCGCGCCCTCG
>DASTLS010000128.1:0-4631 GCA_035714725.1 Alphaproteobacteria bacterium
GCCATCTTCAAGAGCTTATTCGCACAAAATACGGCGCAAGCAGAGTTCTTGTCAGTGGCGGCATTGTAAGCGTGTGCGTTGAGGGCACTTTGCGCGGCGCAACGCGCAATGGCTTCGATGCCTGGGCCATTTATGATCGCATGTTCAGCTCGCGCTCGACGGCAGAAAATGAACAATTTTTGCATCAAAGATGGGCAATGAACACGAATATTCTTGTGCCCGCAGGCACATCGCCTGCACGTGAAGTCGTGTCGGCACAGGATGTTTTTTCACGCATTCGCCAGCAATATATTCCCGCATAGGCATTCATGGTCGATCTATCTTTATTCGAAGGCCCATGGGTCCATCTGAGCGTCGATTTTCAGGGCAAATATCTACGCCGCCTGCCGATCGGACGCCGCATGGAGTTTGAGCAGGATATGGCGACGTTTCGCGATGTCGCACCGCCCGACACGTCTCATCTATGGATTGGGTTTGGCAAACATTTTCAATCTTTCCCGAGCAATGTTTCCACGTCTCAGGAATGGGTCGACCGCCGTCTCATTCTTCGGGAACTTGGCTTACCTAATATGGTCAGAGAGACAGACGGACTTTTTGTTAAATCCGATGTGAATGGTTTTTATGCGATCCCGGGGCGACGCTCCTGGCTTGCGCTGCATCTCGAAGAGCATCATCCGGAAAGCAAGACGCTGGTCATAAGCGGGGTCAACACCGGCAAATGTGTGGCACATACGGTGGCTGGAGCTTTGGCTAACGGATATCGATGTATTGCGCTTAAGGATCTTCTCGGCGATTCAGAACATGGATTTGGCAACGCAGAATGGAACGCAGAGTATTTAAAACTTCGCGTTCTGGCGGCCTTACCCGCTTATTATCCCGATCAAGCCTCGTTGATCGATAAGATCGACGATTATCTGATATGCATGACCAGCACTGATTTTGTGGCTCTGGCCAAAGAAAAACCGGCGCCGCCTGTTACAGCAACGCCGGTTCTCAAACTTGAAAGGCGTTTCGGTTAGCTGGCTTGCTTCTGCTGCAAGTCTTCGCCGGTTGCCTGATCGACGGCTTTCATCGACAGCTTCACTTTGCCGCGATCATCGACGCCGAGAACTTTGACCTTCACTTCGTCGCCGACATTCACAACGTCTGTTGTTTTGCCGACGCGCTGATTGGCGAGTTCGGAGATATGCACGAGGCCATCGCGCGAGCCCATGAAGTTGACGAAGGCGCCGAAATCGACGGTCTTCACAACCTTGCCCTTATAGATGACGCCGATTTCCGGCTCCGAGACGATGCCCTTGATCCAGGCAACGGCGGCTTCGCCAGCCTTCGAATCCACGGCTGCAACCTTGATCGTGCCATCGTCTTCGATGTCGATCTTGGCGCCCGTCGTTTCGCAGATTTCGCGAATGACCTTACCGCCTGAGCCGATGACTTCGCGGATCTTGTCCTTCGGAATCGTCATGGTGGTGATGCGCGGCGCATTCTCATTCACGCCTTCGCGTGCGGTGTTGATGGCCTTCGCCATTTCACCGAGGATGTGCAAACGACCGCCCTTGGCCTGGTCGAGCGCGATCTTCATGATCTCTTCCGTGATGGATGTGATCTTGATGTCCATCTGGAGCGAGGTGATGCCCTTCTCGGTACCTGCGACCTTGAAGTCCATATCGCCGAGGTGATCTTCATCACCCAGGATGTCGGAAAGAACCGCGAAACCGCGATCTTCCTTGATCAGACCCATAGCGATACCCGCAACCGGAGCCGGCAGCGGAACGCCCGCATCCATCAACGAAAGTGACGAACCGCAAACGGTCGCCATCGAGGATGAGCCGTTGGATTCGGTGATTTCCGAAACCACGCGCATCGTGTACGGGAACTTGTCTTTCGCGGGAAGCAACGGATGCAACGCGCGCCAGGCCAGCTTGCCGTGGCCGATTTCGCGGCGACCGGGGCTGCCCATACGGCCGGTTTCACCAACCGAGTATGGAGGGAAGTTGTAATGCAGCATGAAATGCTCGCGATACTCGCCTTCCAACGCGTCGATGATCTGCTCATCCTGGCCGGTGCCAAGCGTGGTCACGACCAGCGCCTGCGTTTCGCCACGGGTGAACAGAGCCGAGCCGTGCGCGCGCGGCAGAACGCCGACTTCGCAAACGATTTGGCGAACTGTCTTGGTGTCACGACCGTCGATGCGCTTGCCGCTGTCGAGGATCATGCCGCGGACGTGATCATACTTGAGCTGATCGATGCCTTCGGCGAGATGGTTCGCTGCGAACTCTTCAGCGGGGATTGCTGCCTTGGCTTTTTCCTTGGCGGCATCCAGCTTGGCGTAACGCGGCTGTTTCTGCGTCTCGTTGTAAGCCGATGCGATATCGGCACCGATGAGCGCCTTGAGCTTCGTCTGCAAGGCTTTCTTGTCATAGGGTGCCGGTTGCAGTTCGCGCGGATCTTTCGCAGCCATTTCTGCCAGCGAGATGATCAAATCGATCACCGGCTGGAAGTTCTTGTGGCCGAACATAACGGCATCAAGCATGACGTTTTCCGGAAGCTGCTTCGCTTCGGATTCAACCATCAAAACGCCTTCTTTGGTGCCGGCGACGACGAGGTCCATTTCCGACTTTTCCATATCAGCGGCGATCGGGTTCAGCTTGAACTGACCATCGATGTAGCCAACGCGTGCCGCGGCGATTGGGCCGAGGAACGGAATACCAGAGATTGTGAGAGCAGCTGAGCAGCCAACCATCGCAACGATATCCGGATCATTTTCCAGATCGTGGCTAAGGACAGTCGCAACAACTTGCGTTTCGTTACGATAATCTTCCGGGAAGAGCGGACGAACAGGACGATCGATCAGACGGCTGACCAATGTTTCCTTTTCGCTCGGACGACCTTCGCGCTTGAAGAAGCCGCCGGGGATCTTGCCGGCTGCGTAGGTCTTTTCCTGATAATTGACAGTGAGGGGGAAGAAATCCTGGCCCTCTTTCGCTTTTTGCGCACCGACGACGGTGCAGAGCACGGTTGTGCCACCGAGCGTCGCCACCACGGCGCCATCAGCTTGGCGCGCGATGCGCCCGGTTTCGAGCGTCAGCTTGCGGCCGGCCCAATCCATTTCTTTACGGTATACTTTGAACATATGGTGTTCCTCTTTTTAGAGTCCCGTTCGGCCCCATGCCGAACGGCCTTTCATGCTGCTTGTCGCTTCATGAATTTCTGTAGGCCAGATAGCAACATTCCCGCCTGCGCGGGAATGAGCTTTGGCTTTTGATTATTTGCGGAGGCCAAGTTCGCCGATCAGTTTTTCGTATTCGGCGGCATTGGTCTTCTTGAGATAGTTGAGAAGACGGCGGCGGTTACCGACCAGCATCAACAGACCACGACGTGAGTGGTGATCCTTCACATGCTTTTCGAAATGGCCGGTGAGGTGGTTGATACGTTCCGTCAGCAAGGCAATCTGAACTTCGGGTGACCCAGTGTCACCTTTGGCGCGTGCGTGCTTTTTAATGAGCGTCTGTTTGCGCTCGGCTGTAATCGACATCGGTTACTCCTTTCAAAAAGAAAATCCGCGCACAACGCGAAAGCTTCCGGCCTTAGGCTCGATCAAAGCCACAGGAACTCCCTGATGTTCGGCAAAAATTAATTTCGCGTCGATCAGGTCGCCATGCTGTGGCCGGATGAGTATGCTTTGGCCTGAGCGCAATCGCTGCGCTTCACTTGCTGAGAGGTCCATGCCCGGGATGTCGTCCAGTGCCGCCCTCAAAGCGAGCAATGCTGTTAAAGCGGCGTTGTTATGGCTCAATTCCTCTAGCTTTTCCAGCGAAATAGCCTGATCCAGGGTGAAGGGCCCTACCCGGGTGCGCCGCAGCCCCGCGATATACCCGTAAGTGCCTAATTTTATTGCTAAATCTCGTGCCAGCGAGCGCACATACATGCCTTTCCCGCAATGGACGTGAAAACGGGCGGTATTGGCATCCGGGCTATCGACATAAATAAGGCTGCGGATGAGGACCGGGCGCGGCTTCATCTCAGGCGCTGCACCTGCTCTGGCCAGATCATAGGCGCGCTGGCCTTCCAGCTTGATGGCGGAGAATGCGGGCGGCGTTTGTTCGATCGTGCCGATGAAATCTTTCAGCACATCCTGAATTTGTTCAGGCGTCGGACGCTTATTGCTCGTCGCGGTGACTTTGCCTTCAGCATCGTCGGTATCGCGCTGCTCGCCCCAGCGGACGGTAAATTCATATTCCTTATCGCCGTCCATGATGAAGGGAACCATCTTGGTCGCTTCACCGAACGCGAGCGGCAAGATACCGGTCGCTAGCGGATCGAGCGTGCCGCCATGGCCAACTTTATCGCCATTGAGATAACGACGCGCTTTGCCAAGCGCCTGAGTGGATGTCAGGCCATGTGGCTTGTCCATCACCAGCCAACCGTGAACCGGGGCAAGATTTTTGCGACGCATGCTCATGCTGCAGCCACGCTTAAATTCAGTTGGCCACGAATGCGATTGACGCGCGCAACGGCCGCAGGTTGAACACCAACCACCTGCCCCGAGGCAGCACGCAAGCACTCGAGGACAACCTGGATCTGTTTGGTTTCCAGTCGGCGATGCTGCCAATATGTTTCCATATTGTCAC
>DASTLS010000129.1:0-6373 GCA_035714725.1 Alphaproteobacteria bacterium
ATAGTGGCAGATCTTCTGCGGTTGCGCGTAAATTGAGCGCAGAGCGCGAAGAAAGCGGATGGGGACGAGCGGCCCTTGTCGGTGGAACAGTTGTTGCCGGCGCCGCCGCACTTGCTGAAATGGCCGATAAAGCTCTGTTCTCGGAAACGCAGGCTGCGCAACAGAAACAGGCTCAAGGAACTCAAGCCGAACAACAAAAAGAAACGCAACAAGCTGGGGCGGAACAATTCGTGGAACGCCGTACTGAACTACACGAACGTCGCCAGCCGGGCCGCCTTCTCTACTTCAGCGACGATAATACCGGCACCTACGGCCTTCTGCCTGTGGAACGTGAAGAGATCGCGCGTGAAATGCGCCGCGACACTACGATTGAATCGCGCTTTACGGACGGTGGTGTCACGATACCGATGGAAGGCGAACAGCCGATCACACCCCATCAGCTTATCCGTTATATTGAGACGCAACGCGCACAAAACGAGCAACTGGAACAGACCGAACGCATCCAAGCACAACAAGAACAGCAATATGCTGCAAGTACAGAAGGCGCTGAAGAAAGACAGGCCGAGACAACAACGCGAGCCGAAGTAACAGAAGGCCCACGCGTTGAAACGACTGAAATCTTAACGCCTCAAGCAGAGCCATTCGCCTCCGTTGCCGCCGAAACCGCTCTTGCAGTTGGCATCCCGGCTGCCGAAGCAATCGCAGAACCAGTCGTTGTGCGCGCAGCGGAGAATGTGGCTGCAGCTGCAGAAAATCGTATCGAGATTACATCCCCTGAAGTGGCCATAGCGGCAGAAGCCGAAGCTCCATCCACCACGTCTGAGCGCGTCGAGCAAATAGCGCCGACGCAAAATGAAAGCGCATGGCGCACGGAGCCCGCCGAAAGCATGCGATCGGGCGAGCGAAACGCGCTTGAACCCACCGTCAATCGCCCGAGCGTCGAGTTTGAAAAACCGGAGATGCCGGAGCCCGAATATCGTATCGATGCCGGACGCGGCGAAAGAACCGAGCAGCGTCAAGAACCGGCGCGAGAAATTGCGGAAGCCGCAGCGGAAACATTGACCTCCGAACGTATCGTCGAACGCGCAGAAAGGCAGGAAACACCAGCCGAACGCACGACGGAAATCCGCACCGAACAACCTGCGCCCGAACAGCGCGTTGAACAACCTCGCACAGAGCAGCGCACAGAACGTCAGCCGGAAATACAGGCCGAGCGCACGCGCGAGCCAATTGTCGAAGCTATCGCGGAACCTCGTGGCGAACGTGTTGAACCGCGCACAGAAACGCGGCAAGAACGTGCGCCGGAAAGAACTATCGAGCCGCAGCGAGCCGAAACACCGCAGCCTGAAGCACGTGCGGAACGTGTTGAACCGCGCACAGAGCGCCCACCCGAAAGAACTCCGGAACCGCAACGTGAAGAAGCTCTACGCGCTGAAACACCGCGTCAGGAACCGACGCGTAACGAAGAACGACCAACGGAACGCCAACCGGAAGCACCGCGTCAAGAAAATGCGCCGCGCGATAATAATCCTCAGCGCGATAGTCTCGAACGCGAGCAGCAACCTTTCCAGCAGCAAGGTCCACAGCCGTTCGAGCACCGCGAAACACCGGCGCGCTATGATTTCCAGAATGAGGACCGCCCTGCCCCCAATCCACTTGAGGAAGCGCCGCTTCATCATGAGATGCCGCGGATCGATATTCCGCAAAACGATCAGTCAGGTGGTTTTAACGGCGGTCTGTATCACGCCATGTTCGGGCCACGCGATGAAAGCGGCCCGTCACGCTGGAGCAATATCCGTCAGGCGTCAGCCACGGGCCTTACCAACATTGCAGCTGCCGTCGGAATCGCACGCGGTCAGCGCCTGTCGCCCGTTGAGAGCGATCGCATTGAACAGCGTAAAGAAGAAGCGAAACAATTGCGTGCCATGGCAGCGGCGCGGAGGAATGAGCACCATGAGACGCACGCGCGGAAGCCGCAGCAGCAGCCTATGCAGCAACCCGATCCGACGCTCAGGAAGCCTCCGGCTCGACCAGGTGTGCATATTGTGGCGACGGAAGAACCGCAACCGGAAGACTAAATTTTCAGAAGATTAGTAAGCGCCGCGCTGCTTCAAAACCACGTTGAAGGTTTTGCAGATGATGGTGATGTCGTGCCACAGCGACCAGTTACGGACATACCAGCTGTCCATGCGCACGCGCTCGGCATAGGACACATCATTGCGACCGCTGATCTGCCAAAGGCCTGTGATACCCGGGCGCACGCGATAATAGAAAGCGATGTCGCTATCGTACTTCTCGGTTTCCGCAACGATGATCGGACGCGGGCCGACGATGCTCATGGAGCCGCTGAGAACGTTAAACAGCTGCGGCAGTTCGTCCATGCTGGTGCGGCGCAGAAGGCGACCGATACGCGTCGTGCGCGGGTCCTTGCGCAGCTTATGATCGCGCAGCCATTCGG
Organism: Alphaproteobacteria bacterium; assembly: GCA_035714725.1. GTDB lineage: Bacteria > Pseudomonadota > Alphaproteobacteria > UBA9219 > UBA9219 > JAATFY01. The sequence continues at coordinate 2,459 of DASTLS010000129.1, forward strand.
CCTTGGCGACCGGATTGGCATCGAGATATTTGCTCAGAACCGCATCGCTATTCACGACCATGGAACGGAATTTGAGGCATGAGAAAACCTTGCCATTCAGGCCGATGCGGCGATGACGATAGAAAGCGTCGCCGCCATCGAGTTTGATCAGAGCGGCGACAAGCAGCAAGAACGGGCTGAGAACGATCAGGCCAAGCGTTGCGAAGAACAGGTCGAACGTACGCTTCAGGATACGCGGCAAAGGCTGCTCGAGACCGCTGTTACGCGCCAAAAGCATGATGTCATGACCTAGGAAGCACTGCGGCATCATGCCAACGACCGAAAGATTATGCATCGGCGGCGCGACCGAGAACGCGATATGTTCGCGCATTAACTGCGCCAGCGCCTGGCGGGCATTGTTAAACGCTTCACCATCGAGCGCGATAACGACGTAACCAGCTTCATAAGCTTCGCAGAGCTTCTTCCAGGAATGGCCGGCGCCCTGAAGTGCTGCAGTCAGATCCTTGATCTGCGCAACGACGCGATAACCAAGCGCCTTATCGGCTTTCAGCACAGCGCGTGCCTTTTCAGCCGTAGCACCATCACCAACAACCAGAGTCGGAATATCCCATGCATCGACATGACGCAGAACGCCGCGCCACAGGCTGCGCAAGGCAATGATGCCGACGACAGAGAAAGCCCAGCAGGATGTCAGCCAAAGGCGTGAGAAGTTGTGCTTGGAAACGAATTCCAGGAAGCAGCCGATCAACATGGCGAAGCAGATGGTTTCAACGATCTTCTTCGTTTCCATCCAGAACGGCATGCGGATCTGGTAGTGGCCGGTATGGCCGAACCAGAAAAGGATACCGCCGCTCAGAAGCAAAAACTGTACGGCAGGCATAACGGTGTCGCTGGTCGTGACGGCATCAAGCGCGTGGCGATCAAAGAAAATCGCATTCACGGTCGCAGCAAACCACCAGGCGCATACGAAGCCGAGAATGAGGGCAACAGCATCCGTGATGATGAAAGGACGCAGGTGATTATCGGCATAACGCAGCGGCTCATTGTTTGGCGCATGCGGAAGATCGAACGGGGTATCTTTATTGGCGGCGGGCGCGTGCTCGACGTTTTCAATTTCGCGCAGCAGGACATTGATGCGTTTTTCAGCGCCGCTCATGGAGGTTTGCACCTGCGGCGCACCCTGAGCTTCTTTCAATTTCTTGGCGATGGATTCGTGCGGCGACATCGAACAGTCCTTGAATGTTGTCGGAACCCTTAAAGATCAAAAAAGCTCGTAAAGACTCCATACTGCAATGCAGCATGCCATGCGCATCCTTATACACGAAAAAAGGCGTTTTGTGGGCTACAATTTTGCATCAGGAAATGAAGGTTAACTTCTGATTTTCTTGGTGTTTTCCACCCGCATCTTAACCATAGAAGTAGCCACAAAATACGCGGATACTTGATAGCGCTCTTTATGCATAAAGAAGCGTTTCATGAAGAATTGAAAGTATTGCTGAAATTAATGCGCCGGAGCTGCGGGCCCATTGGTCGGAATCGGCACCGCATTCTTTACAGGCATATTCAGGCAGCTTTCATTGCAAAGCTGATAGCGCATGCCGTTCTGCAGGCACTGGTTGAGGCAGGTGTAATCCCGGTCGGGATTATCGGATGTACTTGTTGCCGCCGTATGCGGCTGTAACAAGATAGTGTCATCCCCTTGCCTCAAAGTACCGAGGAGATTGTGGTTTGGGACCGGATACGCTTCCGCAATCGGATCATTGATCGTCGCCTTCGGCGTGATGCTTTGGGTAACAACACCTGAATTCATAACCGGTGGCGGAGCAACATTCGCTGCGTGCGGCACATTATAACTGCATTGCGTCATGCAGACAGATGTTGGCTGGCCATTATTCTTGCAAAGATTGAGGCAGCGGTAATCGACATCGGCGCGAGCCGAATGCACGGTCAAAAAAATCAGCGCAACAAGAAATCCTGCAAGACTCTTCTTCATACCGTCTCCGGCAAACGCATTTCCTGTATCACAGGCTGCAATTTGACCTTGAGGCTCAGAATACCGCTTCCTTCCGAAAAAGGCTGGAAGGCACTCAGGCCCGTGCGGTTACGGTCCGCGACGACTTCAGCCACGGTTTCGCAATCAACCTGCTTCTTGTCTTCCGAGAAGCCGTACATCAGCGCCTGATCACACAGCAGATTGATGAGGCGAGGAACGCCCCCGGTGAAATAGTGAACTGCAGCGGCGGCAGTCTCATCGAACAAATCCGGCTTGCCACCGACAACGCCAAGGCGATGCCGGATATAGGCCGCTGTTTCGTTCGGGATAAGCGGATCGAGATGGCAATGCACAGCGATGCGCTGCACGAACTGGCGCAGCTCGGGCTTCTTGAGCGTATCGAGCAATTCCGGCTGACCCACGAGGATCATCTGCAGCAGCTGATCTTTTTCGTTATTGACGTTCGACAGCATGCGCAATTCCTCCAGCATGCCGGCATTTAAATTCTGGGCTTCGTCGATGATCAAAACAGTGCGCTTGCCTTTGGAATATTGCAGCAGCAGGAAATTGACGAAATCGCTGTAAAGAACAGTGGGGTCTTTACTGGTGGTTTCGATCTCAAACGCGGTCGTCACCCAGGTCAGCAAATTACCGAGTGACGCGCTGGAATTGGTGATAACGCCGACAGCAACGTCAGGCCCGGCATTCTTCAAATAACGGCGGATAATCGTGGTTTTTCCGGCACCGACATCGCCGGTGATTACCATGAAACCAGCCTGCGTCATGATGCCGTATTCGAGCAAATTGACGGCGCGGCGATGCCGCCTGCTGAGGAACAGAAAATCAGCGTCCGGCAAAAGCGAAAAAGGCTTTCCGGAAAGACCATAGAAACTTTCGTACATTCAATCCCTCTCGGGTTGCCTGACTTTCAGGCACCGCCCATCAACGGCACTTCGCCGGATGAATTTTACTTGGCGGATTTGGTTTGGGGGCGAGGTTTCCTCAACATGCTGAAGGCGATCAAACCGGCCATCGCCGTTCCGAACATCGGCAAAGCCGCGGGCAACGGAACAGCAGAAACGACATAGCTCGCGAGCACATCGTTACGCCGCCCCAGATGACTGAATTCATCCGCCCAGATGCCGAAGAAGCTGCTGAACTGAACCGCAACATCTGAATTATTGATGATGGTCGTCGTGCCATTTTTCTGATCGATGGTGAGGCCGGCGGTCGCAAGGATCGGCGACAGCACATCTGTTGTTGTGTTGGTCAGCGAATTAAAAACGGTCGAAGAGCTGCCATTGTAGGTCGAGCTATAAGCTGAATATTGCAGCGGGCCCGAAGTCTGGTTGTACCAAGCTTCCGATGCCAGAATGCCGTGCACGGCAAAATTATTCAGGAAGGTATAGGTGACCGTGATCACACTGTCAGCCGGAAGATAGCCGGTCACGACGCCTTCATATACGCCTGTCGTCGGTGGAGTTGTAGAGATGATCCGGTTATTTACAAAACCGGTCTGGCCGATGGAAACAAGACCAAGATCATCATTGTTGCCGAAGAGATTGACCGTCGCAGCATGAGCCGGTTGCGTGATCAAAAATGCGAGCGCCAGAAAGGCAAAAAGGCGGGTCGGCGTCATGAGAATCTCCGGCAATGCGGGTCGTGGAATGAGCGCCAGATGTATCAAAGAAGATACGGTGGCGCAATGGTTCCGAGGCATTTCTGCACAACGCCGTTCGCAATTAAGGATGAGATTTTTATAACCTGCGCTTTCTCTGCCGAAGATCGAAAAAGTGATAACAACAAGCATTCCAATGTGTTGGCCAAAAAATTAATCATTAAGTCATTTTTGCAGCGCGTTTTGCTTCGAACAATAGCGCTTTTCCGGGCCTTACCGCATCATTATACTCGCGTCCCACAAC
>DASTLS010000130.1:0-3240 GCA_035714725.1 Alphaproteobacteria bacterium
AATCGCGCGGCGGCAATTTGCGATTCAAATCAACGGTGACTTCTTGCAAACGCGTCAGAATTTCCGTGAGCAATTCGAGGTCCTGCCCGAACACGAGGCCTTTGATATCAACTTCTTTCGCGGCTTCATTGTCGCTCATCAAAAGGGCGGGGGTAGTACCCAGCGCTTCAGCCAAAGCTTTCACGGTGTCGTAACGCGGAAAGCGCGAACGGCCTTCCAGCATATCGCGCACGGCAGTCGCGTTGAGGCCTGCCTTCAAGGACAGGCTGCGCGGATTAAAGCCTTGCTCATCCATGAGGGTGCGCAGGTTGCGTACCCAACTCGGCAAAGCCGGTGCTGCTTTCGTTTTTGTCATATTCGCGTTTTAGGCGCGGCGCTTCGAGCTGTCAATGGGAAAAATACAATGTCTTAGATGATTTATCCCATTATGGTTAAAAGCCCATGCCGTCGCATAGACCATAAGCGTTCCGACGAGTGCACCTGCGAGCGTATCTGAAAGATAGTGCGCGTTCACAATTACGCGACTTACGGGAATGCTGAGAGCGAACAGCAGGGCTGGAATTCGCAAGCGCGGAAAAAGAATGATCAGGCTCACGGCGAGAGAGAATGCCGTAGTGCTGTGGCCCGATGGCCATGAATGCCAGTTGTTGCCGTGCGAGAAGGGATGAAAGCCATAAAATTGCTCGCGGTCGAGCAAGACCGGTCGAGCACGCCCCACACAATATTTGATCGCGTCGGTTAAAAGTCCGGCAAAACTGATGCTGCAGAAAACGAAAAGAAATCTTTCGCCCATCTGCGCAACGGCCTTTTTATTTTTGGTCGATGGCAAGCGAACGAAAAGGGCGCAGATGCTTGCCCCGAGCGCCAAGGGCCATTGATACCATTTGGATAGGCCAAGATCGGTATAGCCGCGCCAGAAATCGACGAACTTATGATGGTCGACATCAACCGTACGCATGTAAAGCGATAGCGGCTTATCGACATAGAGCATCAGCAGCGCCTCGATGATCACGAAAGCGATGGCGAACAGCAGATAGCAATGAGATGGTTTCATGGGGCGTTGATCTTTGGGGGCATGACATAGAGTGTCATTGCGGCGGACTTGCCGTGGCCGATATTTATCCCTTCAACCTTGCCCAAAGCAAGTGGTTCTGCGCGTGCGGCATGAAACCCGGCAAGGAAATCATCTTTCTTCTTATCGTCGATCAGGCCGATGCGGCAATTGTCGTCGATCATGGATGCAGCGGCCAACTCGCCATTTGATACGATCTGCGTATCGGTGCCGGCCATAAACACAAGGCTAGGCTCGCCATAAGAAGCCGAGACCATTTCCAGGTGATCGCACGGCTTGATGCTTTGCGCCATCTGCACCGCTTGCCGCGAAAGCCAAAGATGATCGAGTGATGGCAGGGTTAGGCCGAAGACGCAGCCCATGAAAACCAGACTGCCAAAGGACAGAACAATGACGCTATCTGTCTTGCGCTTGAAGATGAGATAGAGAGCAGCGCCTTGCGAAAGGATCAACACAGCTCCGGCAATAATCTGAGCGATGCTCCATTTATTGTCCGAGATCATCGGGAGGCCCGCGAAGATAATCGCAAAGCCGGTACCGATGGTGAGCCACAACGCTACGACCGAAGCCCAAACCCAACGGCTGGCTTTCTTTTCATTGAGCGCAGGATAACCGGCCAGCAGTGCGCGCGCCGAAAGCAGGGCAATCGCAGGATAAACCGGCAGCGTATAATGCGGCAGTTTGGTCAGAGAGATTTCAAACACAATCCATGTCGGCAAAATCCAGCCGATGCAGAAACCAACACCTTTCTGATGACGGTCTTTCCATGAATCCGGGATGGCAAGCGTTGCAAACAACGCGAAGGGAAAGAAAACAATCGGCAGCGCGAGCAGATGCATGCCCGGGGGCATTATGCCGCGATTTTGCCCCTGCCAAAGCTTGGAGAATAAATCCTGTCCGGCAGATTGCGTCGCGAAACTGCCGTGACTTTGCAGCATGATCGCGACAAACCATGGCACAACGATCAGCGCGAGAAGAATAAGGCCCGGCAGTGGCTTCAGGTTGCGGAACCACTTCGCATGCTTCTCAGCAAAGCGTAGATACAGCAGCGTCGAGAATAGAATGAGCAGGGGGATCGGCCCCTTGATCAAAATGCCAACGCCAAGTGCCAACCAGAAGATCAGGCTGTTTCGCCAACTGCGAATGCCCATATAGGCGCGCGCGAGCGTGAATTGCATGACCATGATGCTGCCGAGGAGAGCGGCATCGGTTTTTGCCAGCCGCGCCTCGGCATTCAAAATCACGCAACCCGCCATCATCATGGCCGCAAGCAATCCCGTCATCGGTCCGAATAACAACGTGCCGAGCGCCGCTGTCATCAACACTGCAACCGTGGCGCCAAGAAGTGAGGGGATGCGATAGGCCCAGATCTCGTTCAGGTGATCGACGTTGAGCAAACGCACGCTTGCGGATTGCAGCCAATAGATGCCGATGGGCTTTTTGTAGCGCGGCTTATCCTGCAGCCGGATATCGACGTAATTGCCGGTCTCGATCATCTGCTTGCTGGCTTGCGCGAAGGAGGACTCGTCGCGGTCTGTCGGCGGCAGCGTCGCGATGCCGGGCGTGAAAAAGGCGATGCACAGCAAAAGCAGGAACGCGTATGCAAGCTTACTCAGCCGCTGGCCGTCTTTCGTGAAGAATGTGGCGGGAATAGACGTCATCGATCAGGCAATCGTTTTCTTGGCACGCTTGTGCGTCCAGATGAAATAGAGGTTGCGCGAATATATGAAAACGCCTGGCGCCTGACCCAAGATAAAGACCGGCTCTTTCTTATGGATGGCATAGGCCAGAACGATCAGGCCGCCTGCGAGGCTGAAATACCAGAATGCCACCGGGATAACGCTCTTCTTTTGCTTCTCGCTGGCAATCCATTGCACCACAAAGCGCATAAAGAAGAGACATTGGCCGAACAGGCCCACGATATTCCACACGGTTAGCTGGCTCAGCAGCCAGTTTCCGGCGTTCTGGAGCGTATCCATGTTATGTTATATCCTAACGATGTTGCGAAACGGCAGGGTTATCTTTATAACCGTCCGCCGTTGATAAGGCGAGGGGTAAGGCGTGCGTCACAGTCTGCTTAGCATGGGTATCGGGCCGCGCATGGCCTTGGCTGCTCTCGGCATCGCATGCGTTTGGCTGCTTGTTCTCTGGGCGGCAGCATGAGCATC
>DASTLS010000131.1:0-9596 GCA_035714725.1 Alphaproteobacteria bacterium
GCCATCTGTTGCGACATGCTGCCGAACTTCACCATCGTATCCAGCATGATCTTTTTCTTGGAAAACTTACGAATGGTAATGGTGGGGCCGTCGATAGCCAGCGGTGGAATGATGATGTTGACGCGCGAGCCGTCCATCAAACGTGCATCGCAAAGCGGTGTGCTTTCATCGATGCGACGGCCAATGGCAGTGACAATGCGTGTAGCGATTGCGAGAACATGCGCATTATCGCGGAACTGAACATCGGACAGCGTCAGCTTGCCTTTTTGTTCGATGTAGACCTGTTTTGGCCCGTTGACCATGATTTCAGAGATGGTTTCTTCGGCGAGAAGCGGCTCGAGCGGGCCAAGACCCAACATATCGTTGAGCAATTGCGCGACAAGATCTTGTCGTTCACTGGCATTTAACTGGATACGTGTTTCCACCAGCAATTCGGCGACAAGGCCGGTCAGGTCGCGACCCAGATCGTCGCGCGACATTTTGGCAGCAGCAGATGTGTCGATACGTTCCAGAACAATCGGCTGCAATTTGAGTTTAGCCTGATCGACGCTCGAACGGCTCGAGACTGTGCGGGCATAAGGATCGATGCCGCGGTTGGAAATCAGTGGCGCATCAAGCTCGGCATTCGCGGCATGCAAGCTTTCCGGTGGGCGCGTATCGGCTGTGGGTGCAGCGGGAGGTGGCGCTGTAGGAGCGGGTTGGGCCGATCCGCCTTCCGCAAGGAAACCGTTCACGAGCGAGGTTACAAGATCGCGCTGGTCGAGAAGATTGAGCTCGAGCCGCTGTTTGGCGAGATAATCGGCGACAACGGCCTTGGCTTCGCGGGCGACATCGGCGCGCGGCGTCCAGCGGATTTTATCGGCGGGAATTTTGGCGCGCAGCAATGGCAGTATGTTGTCACGCAGCGTCGGGATCGTCATGTCGGTCGCGGGTGAGTGACCGTCGGCGGGAGTCATTTTTTAGCCCCGTCTTTTGCGTCCGGCTTTTTCTTGCCGCCGCCCATGAATTTCTTGAGCGGATTGAAGCCAGTTTCGTCCTTGGCTTCTTCTTCCTTATGGCCGCCGAGTTTTTCAGCGAGGGTCAGAAGTGCTTTGGTGACGGGCGCCTGTTTCGCAACAGCGCCAAGGGCTTTGCCGCTATTGGCGGCAGTCGCGACGGTCTTTTGATCTTCGGGAATAGTGAGGTCGATCTTGATCTGCGCGCCTTTTTCAAAGGCCGTCGCATCGACTTGACCGGCTTTGGTGGCGCCTGTGCGCGAAGCGACAACAGTCAAAGTCGCCGTGCAGCCAAGCGTGCCGAGAGCAGTTTTGATGCGCAGCGTGTCGCGAATGCCGGCGAGTGAAAGTTCGGTCACAAGGACGATTTCATTGGCCGAAGCCAGCAGGCGTTTTTGCGCAGCCAATAGATGACGCGGCATATCAACAACGATGTAATCGAAGTTAGCAGTCATTTCCTTGAGGAGCGCGGTGATTGCGCCGCCATCCATCTGCACAAATTCATCGACGGCTTCTTCGGCACCAAGCACGGAGAACTGATCGCTTTCCGGCACGATCGAACTCGCGATCATGAGGCTATCGACGCGTTGCGGCGAATTGACGATATCGCGTAGGCCGCGCCCGGGCTCGAGATCGAGCGCCAGAGATGTCGTGCCGAATTGCAGATCGAGATCAAGCAAAGCGCAGTTGAATTTCAATTCGTGAGCCAGCAACCAGCCGGTATTGACGGCAATCGTGCTGGCGCCGGCGCCGCCACGCGTGCCGATCACGACAATCAGCTTCGCGTCTTTGCTTTCGGCTTTTGTGCTGGCCGGGCGGCCGCGCAGGGCCGCAGCCATCGCCTGGTTCATGATTTCAGCCGAGAGCGGCTTCACTAGATAATCGATAGCGCCGGAGGCTGTGATACGGCGATAAAGGCTGACATCGTTGGCAGAGCCAAGAATGATGAGTTTGCAATCGCTGCCGCAAAGGCTGACAAGGCGCGCAGCAATACCGACTGGGTCAGACTGACCATCGATATCGACCATCGCCATTTTGGGAGGTGCGGATGCTTCCAGCATCTGCGCGAACATATCGGGCCCGCCCGATTGCACGGTTGCAGCCGGAAAGCCCTGACGGGTTGCCCATTCGCGCACGATGGCTTGCGAGCCTTCGTCGGTGACGAAGGCCATAAACTCGCCATGCATAACGGCGCCTTGGTCTTCTGCGTTATAATGTCGCGCGCTCATAAAATCTCATAAAATAGGTTCAAACTTATCCCTTTAGGGGGCTGCTGCTGCACTCCCCGCTGACGAGGAAGACGAAGATGACGCACCGCCACCACCGCCTGCTGAGTCACCGGTAATCGCCGACGTTGAAGACGACATGGTCGTAGTGTCGACAACGGTATCAATATCTTTGGTCGGGTAAATAAGGGCACGGGTCTGGTTATTGTCGTAACGTTTCACAGCACCGACGCTGGCAACGGCGCGACCGCCATCCATTTCACGGCCATGAACAACGTCATCCGGTTGCTCGACCATCAACGCGAGGTTGCGCGCACTGGCGCAGCCGAATTGCGGCAGCGGTTGCTGGTCGTATGGGTTCATCGTAGCGGTTGCAAAGCTGGCGCATTCCGGCGGGATGGCCTTTGTGCCTTGGGCGGTCGGCATCACTTTGATCGTGTTATCGGGCCGCGGCGTCTTGTCATAGAAGGTGTCGCAGGCCGAGAGCGCCAGAAGGCTGATCGAAAGAAGCAGTGTGGTTTTCGTCATGTGCGATTACTCCACAGTAAAGCCGCCGGGACCTGCCGGGGCTGAGCCAGAAGATGTATCCGTTGCCGGGCGTAGAGGCGCGGGTGCCGGTTTCGGATTAAGCGGAACGGATGCGACCGGCGGCACGTAAGGCTTTGATGCCGTCGAAGTCGTCTTGGTGACAGTCGTTGTCGTTACGGTTTTTGCAGGAACGGGCGCTGCATGAGCCGCGGGTGCCGCATCGCTCGTGGGTGTTGGGACGCTGCTTACAGGCGCAACCGGAACAGCGACAGGTGCTGGCATCACAGGCGCTGCTGCAGGAGGTGCGACATACTTGCCGGTCGGCTCGCCGCTCATCGGGCGGGCGTTCGGGTCGGAGCTGCTATAACGCAAACCGATCAGGCGCTCAGCATCATCCGGCGGGCTATAGTTATCCATCGGCAGTGCCAGCTGTTCGTTCGACGGTTTCACGAGGTACGGCGTGATGATGACAACCAACTCGGTCTGGCCGTTCTGGAAATGGTTGGAGCGGAACAGCGCACCGATGACAGGCAGGTCGCCCAGGATCGGGAATTCGTCGATCGTCTGCGACTGGCTGTTGTCGAGCAGGCCGGCGATGGCGAAGCTTTGGCCGCTGCCGACCTCGACAGTCGTTTCCGCTTTGCGGGTGAGGAGAGCCGGAACGTTCGTACCGTCAAGCGTGATCGCGCCAACATTGGTCAACTGGCTGACCTGCGGCTTCACATGCAAGCTAATGCGGTTCGAGCCGACGAGCGTTGGGGTGAATTCGAGCGAGATACCGTAGGTCTTCCATTCAACGGTGAAGACCGGATTGTTGCCGCTGCTGCTCTGCGCGATGGGGATCGGAATTTCGCCGCCGGCGAGGAACATGGCGGTCTCACCGGACATTGCCGTCAAATTCGGCTCGGCGAGAATATTCACAAGACCGTCACGCGCCAGCGCATCGATCATGCCGTTGATGTTGAGGTTCTTACCTTGATGCGAAAAACCGAATGCATCATTGGGTGTTGCGAGCGATGAATTGGTCGGACGCGGGAACAGCGCGCCATCGGTGCCAATAACAGATGCGCCGGTGCCGACGCCAAACAGCATGCCGCCGATATTGCCGAAGCTCTGCCAGTCGATGCCGAGCGTGTTGTCTTCGCTGCGGGTCACTTCGGCGAAGCGAACGCGGATATTGATCTGGTTGCTACCCGAGACCTTGATACGGTTGATGATGTCACCACCCGAAGCCGGGAGATAACGTTGCGCAAGCTTATACGCATCGGCGATGGAGGCGGGATCATGCGCTTCACCCATCAGCACAATGCCGTTAGGAAGCGGCTGCACTTGGATCTTGTTGCCCGGAATAGCGGCGTCCAACTCTTGGCGCAGGTCGGAAAGATCTTGCATAACGACAACGGTGCGTTGCGCCAGCGGATGGCCACTGGAATCGCTGGCCATAAAAGTAGTTTCGCCGGTGCGCTTGCCGAAGATCATGATCGTCGTCGGCGACATGACTTGCACGTCAGCGATATCGGGGTTGGCAATAAAGACAGATGAAGCGGGCGAGCTTAGCGTCAAGGAAACGCCGTGATCGACGCTGACATTCAGGGGCGCAGATGCCGACCATGCATCGGCATTCATGCCGCTAGCGAAGAAGCAGACAAGAAGAAGGAGGAGGGCGCGCTTGATCATGGACATCCCTATTTGTGCCGTTCAAAGCTGGTGTCGGTTGCTTCTTTGCCGCGCATGATGTGCACGCGCTGCATCAAACTGTCATCGCCGCCAACGCCGGGGAATGCGGGGCTAACGTCGCTATCCCATGTCGTCGTGTCCGCTTTCGGTGGTGGAGCAAGCGTTGTGGCGTTAAGTGGCTTCAACGCATCAGGCGCTGCTGTATCTTCGCCCGACGCAAGTGCGCGCAGCACGAGCGAGAGGCTGCCTTTCGAGCCGCTGCCTGGAGGGCCGACGAGATCGGACGCGAGCGCCAGTTTCTCAGCTTGCTTCTGCGTCACTTCAAGTGTCGCAATCTGTGCGACTTTCGGATCGGCTGACATGCTGTCGCTCTTCTGATCGAGCGCCAGAACGCGAACATCAGCGATGACAGTTTCGCTCACGCGACGTTCGGTGAAATCGTTGCTGTCTTTGCGGCTGAAGCTATGCGTCAGGATAACGTCAACATGGTCGCCCGGGAAAATGAAACCGGCGACATCGGCAGCCGGTGAAAGAACAATCGATGTTGCACGTTTGCCGGGCTCAAGCACGGCAGCGAGGAAGCCATGATCATGCGGCTGCACAATATGGCCGGAAAGGAAGGGCTCGCCCGAGCGCATGCCATCGCGGAGAACAGCGCCGACGAATTGTGCGCTGTCGTTTTTGCCTTTGACGTAGAATTGCGAAAGATCGGCATCCGCGGCCCATGGAATCCACTTAATATCCATGTCTTTCAGGATAGAGCCGACAGGAAGATCATGGGTCGCTGCAAGAATTTCCGTTGTCTGCACAACAGGAGCCACAGCCGTTTCCTGCTGTGGGTTCATCAAAGCGCGCGCGACAAAAACAGTCATCAGGGCAACGAGGCCCGCGATAACAAGAAGAGTGACCTTACGCTTTTGCATACGACACCTTTAGCTCGGGAACAGGATCGGCTGCGACAGCATGTAGATGGTGCTCAGACCACCCACGGCAATCGCAATACCATAAGGGATAGGAACTTTTGCAAGCTGCAGCGCTTGCTTGCCGGAATGATTGCGGATGTATGTCAGTATCGCCATGACGAGTGCGAGAATGCCGCCAGCAATCGCCGTCATGATCAGGAATACGGAAACGAGATGGGGTCCTGCCCACAATCCCATCGCTGCCATCAGCTTGATATCGCCGGCGCCTGCCAGATTGCCGATGAACATCGCGAAACCAGAAATCAACACGAGGCCGAAGACCATCAGATGTTGTTCCCACTCAACGCTACGCGGCGATGTGATGACGAACAGCGGAAACAGAAGCAACATCGCTGCGCACAGGATGTTTGGAATTTTGTAACGGTGCGCGTCATTGAACGCGGCCGCAATTAGCACCGCGGCCGCAGCCAAAAGAACGGCAATATGAAATGCAGCCAAAGCCGGAACCATGTTTTTACCTTAAAAGTCGCTGGCGCGTCGGGGTCTCCGACAATTCCACTATGTGACAATTAATATTAAGGAGGGGTGAATCGCATTTATCGTTCCGGATACGAATTTATCAAGCATTTCCCGCGAGTCGTTTTCCGGGCGCTCCGAAAGCAGGGGCAATTTGGCTGCAAAATCATGGTGTTGTTAAAGGTTTGGTAAAATCTGGAGGCGCAAATAGCCATATGCGCGGCATCCGATCCGTTCTCCATCCCCGGTTTATGTGGTTTTTGATAGCGCTGCTTGCTGTGCTCGATGCGGTTGGCCTGTGGTGCACCGGTCTTCGGCTCGATCACGCAGCGCTTTTGCCGACACTTCTTCCCATTCTCGGGACCGGCTTTTTAGCCTGGTTTTACACATATATCCGGCGTGATCCGCGCATCGCTGCGCTCACGCATTTGATCTCCTCGAGCCTTGCTTTTACCGCTGTGACGATGGTGCTGAGCTATCTCTCGGTCACGATCGGTAGACCTTTAGTTGATCAGCAGTTGGTCGCGGCTGATCATGCGTTGGGCCTTGATTGGCAAGCGATGTATGCGTGGGTTGCGGCTGATCCGAAGCTGCATCTCGCGATGAAATACATCTATCTCAGCCTCGTGCCGCAGATGGTATTCTTGCAATTAGTGCTGAATTTTCAGGGCCAAACCAATCGCGCCTGGGAAATGCAGGGGCTGTTCTTCGCTATATCGTTGGGTTGCATTGTGGGCTCGGCCCTATGGCCGGCGGCAGGCGCGTTCGGCTATTTTCATATCGATAATGGCGAGCCTTATGTGCGGGAATTTGCGGCTTTACGTGCTGGTACACTGAAGATTATCGGCACCGGCGGCGTGCAGGGCGTTATCCAGTTTCCCTCGCTCCATACCGCTTTGGCGCTGCTTTATATCTATATTGTGCGCGGGCACAAATATATGTTCCCGGTCTTTCTCGTGCTCAATCTGTTGGTGATAGCGTCTACACCTGCGATAGGCGGCCATCACTTTGCCGATCTCTGGGGCGGGGCTGCATTGGCCCTTGGGATTATTGCCCTGTCACGCACGCGGTTTATACAGAGAGCGTAACCCACAAACAGAAAGCGCCGGCCCGAAGGCCGGCGCTTTTGTCTTTGGAACTCTGCTAAACTTAGAGCTTAGCCTGAACCGTTGAGAACACGCCGCTCAGAGCGGGGCCCAAGGTTACGAGAACGCCTACGATAGCAACGGCGATCAGCGAAGCGATCAGACCGTATTCGATAGCTGTGGCGCCTTCTTCCTGTTTGATGAAACGTACGATGTTACGCATGTGCTCTTCCTCCTACAAAATTACTCAGAACCCTGATCAGGCTCGGATGATGCAACAATACGGGATAGGCTTTAAGAAAACGTGAATCGAAACGACCTTTTTTCCGAGAAAAAACAAAGCGATAAACTGGTTTTAGTTTAGTTTGAAATTCAAATTTCTTGGCGCTCATTTCGGACTCGATATGAGCTTTATGCAGCAAAACCTAGACGCACAAACGGCGTACCGCCGGGGGCGATACGCCGTTTGAGGCTGCGAGGAAGGGGGATCCGAAAACCCCCTTCAGAGCATTAGAGGCTAGCTTGAACCGTTGAGAACACGCCGCTCAGGGCTGGTCCCAGGGTTACCAGAACGCCAACGATGGCTACGGCGATCAGCGAAGCGATCAGACCGTATTCAATTGCAGTGGCGCCTTCTTCCTTTTTCAGAAAACGTACAATGTTACGCATGTTTCAACTCCCGTAATTGTAGTGAGGCGAAGATCGCCACTTGGATGTTTGTCTTGAGGCCAGAGTAGCGCCGCAGCTTTAAAAAAATATGAAGGCCATGCGATTTATGCTTGTAAAAACAACACGATAGTTTGCGTGCAATCTGGTTTGAATTTCGAAGCATCGAAAAGATCGAAATGAAAACAGCGGCTTGCTTTGCCGCTGTGGCGTTTCTGCCGCGCCCTACAAGCCAAGACTTAAACAAGTTTTAAGGCGCTGCACTTCAGAATGTGCGAGCCGTCCCTCAAGCGAAAGTATCATTCCATGGCAAAAGCACGCACCGCCGATACGCTTCTCGGCTTCGATCCGCATATTCTGTTCGATCTCGTCGTGCGCGTTATCTTGGCGCTGTTCTTCGCTTTTGCAGCGGGCATTTATATTCGTAACGCTATCGCGTCTTTGCATAACGCCGATATGCATCACTGGAATGCAGCTTCGCTCAGTCAGGGTCTTTCGATTTTCGCGGCTTCGCTCTACACGCTGATGATTGCGAGCCTTTATGTATTGCGTCTGCGCCCGGTCAATAAATTCGCCGGATGGTGGCCATCGACCGCTGCAATCCTCGGCGGCTTTCTGATGTTCGGCCTTATCATGTTCAAGCCGCGCACCGACTTACCGCTCACCGCGCAAGTGATCGCGAGCGTTATGGTGCTTCTTGGCAATCTGCTTTCCGCCATCATTCTCACACGCCTTGGCCGCTCCTTCTCGATTTTGCCGGAAGGCCGCAAGCTCGTAACAAAAGGACCCTACAAGTATGTCCGTCATCCGCTTTATCTCGCGGAGGCTTTGGCTTCGTTCGGTACGATGATCGTGTTTCTTTCGCCGGGCGCCGTTATTCTCGTTCTGGCGCAGACTGTGCTGCAGTTCGTGCGCATGCATTACGAAGAACGCGTGCTGACGAAAACATTCCCCGCCTACAAGAAATACGCAAAGCAAACGTCGCGACTTATTCCCGGCGTTTACTGAGCAGCTGGAGCCCACCAGCTTTCGCGCACCATGCCGTAAAGCGGCATGACATCGGGGTGTTTTGCATGCGCGGTCCAGCTCGCGACATAATCAGCACCTAAATAGTAAAACGGAATTGTGTAGTGCCCGGCCATCAAGACACGATCAAGCGCGCGGGCATTAGCAACTAACTCTTCGCGCGTTACGGATGCTGGAGTGGCAGCCGCAAGAGCATCGACTATCGGGTCTTTCACACCGGCATAATTACGGCTTCCGGGCTGGTCGGCTGCTGCTGAGCTCCAGAACACCATCTGCTCATTGCCGGGTGAGAGCGTATTAAACCAGCGCACGACAGTGACATCGTAGTCAAACGAGGCTGTGCGCGCCTGAAATTGGGCGCTGTCGACCGTGTGAATATTCGCTGTGATACCCAAACGTTTCAACGCGCGCGCCCATGTGAGTGCAACTTTTTCTTCCGTTGGATCGCTCAGTAAAATCTCAAATTTCACTGGCGCACCGCTTGGCGCATAAAGCTGATCATCGCGTAGCGCATAGCCAGCATCACGCAGCATGCCCTCGGCTTTCAAGAGATTATCGCGGAGGCCGTTTTCGCTGCCGTCTGTCACGGGTGGTGTGACGGGCGTCGTGAAGATCGAAGCCGGAAGCTTGTCTTTATATTTCTGCAGGATTTCTAATTCTTTGCCTTCCGGCAGAGAAGGCGCTGCCAATTCCGAATTTGGAAAGAAACTCGTCGTGCGGTGATAAAGTCCATGGAAGAGGTTTTTGTTTATCCATTCGAAATCGAATGTGTATTCAAGTGCTGCGCGCAGCTCTGCATCTTTAAATAAATCACGACGCGTATTGAATACAAAACCTAAGGCTGGTTCGGTGCGATGATGCGTGAGTGTCTCAAGTTTTACGCGTCCATCATGCGCAGCCGGGAAATCATAGGCTGTTGCCCACTTATTCGGGTCGGCTTCAACGCGCATATCA
>DASTLS010000132.1:0-7274 GCA_035714725.1 Alphaproteobacteria bacterium
TCGATACACTTGAGCAGCTCAAAAAAATTCTCGATCTGCCGATTGATATGGTGCTGCTCGATAACATGCCGCCGGCGATGCTGAAAAAAGCGGTGAAGCTAATAAATGGTCGCTTCGTTACAGAGGCATCTGGCCGCGTAAATATCGATACGGTGAAAGCGATTGCTGCGAGCGGTGTGGACCGGATTTCATGCGGCTCGATCACGCACAGCGCACCAGTGTTGGATATTGGGCTGGATGAAGCCTAAGCCAACAGCGCGCGCAGCTCTTTCACATCACCCCAATCATCATCGCTCTTGCGGCGTTTGACCGGCACGATAGGGAGGCGCGTCCAACGGCCGAGTTCATTCACTGTATCTTGAAGTGCTACAGACGAATCTTCAGACTCATTCACAATAATGGCGTGCACCGGCATTTTGCGTTGCTGTAAAACCGAAAGCGCCGTGAGCGTGTGGCTCAGCGTGCCGAGATAAGAGCCGGTAACAAGGAGCGTTTGCGTCTGTAACGCATCCATCCAATCGAGAATGGTGTGATCTTCGGTAAGCGGCGCCATCACGCCGCCGACACCTTCGATCAGAGCGACATCTTCCGGCGCGCTCAATGCGCCCCGGCTATGCATGAGAAGGGCGTCGAAATCGATAAAGCGCAATTCGATTTGCGCGGCCATCGAGGGCGCCAACGGCATCTCAAAACGCCAGGGCGAGATGCGTTCGATGTTTTGTGGCGTCGCGGGCAGCTCCATACTGCGGAGGAGGGTGCCGGTATCGCTGTCATTCACATTGGCGGCGTTAAAGCCGGTCACGACCGGTTTATAGGCCGCAACACTGCGGCCCATGCCCATAGCTTGCCGCACCAGCGCCGCGGTGATAAAACTTTTCCCGACGCCAGTGCCCGTCGCGGTGACGAAAAAGCGCTGTTGATTCATACTTTATGCATAGCATGATTGATAATCCCGCAAAACATCTCTGGCTGCCTTACAATCAGATGAAAACCGCATCGCCGCCGGTTGTGGCTGCTGCGACACAGGGCTGCCGCGTGCGTCTTGAAGACGGGCGCGAGTTGATCGACGGCACCGCCAGTTGGTGGACGGCATGCCACGGCTATAACCATCCGCATATCGCTGAGGCCGTTAAAAAACAGCTCGCTACTATGCCGCATTTTATGTTCGGCGGAGCAGTGCATGGACCCGCGGTGAAATTAGCTGAGAGATTGGCGGTGCTTGCGCCTGGCGATTTAAACCGTGTGTTCTTTTCGGACTCCGGCTCGGTTGCGGTTGAGGTTGCGCTTAAAATGGCAGTGCAATACTGGCTTAATAAGGGTCAACAGGGCCGCAACAAATTCGTTAGCTTCCGCCATGGCTATCACGGCGACACGATGGCGACGATGGCTTTGGCCGATCCTATCGAGGGCATGCATGCGCATTTCAAAGGCTGGCTACCGGAGGAATATCTCGCTGATCTGCCGCATCAGGAACATGAAATTGCTGCTCTCGATGATCTCTTGCGTCATGAGCGCGCGCATATCGCGGGTGTAATCATGGAGCCTCTCGTGCAGGGCGCAGGCGGCATGAAATTCCATGATGCCGCAACGCTGAAGCGTATATCCGATTTATGCGCGAAGCATGGCGTGTTGCTGATCGCGGATGAAATCTTCACCGGCTTTGGCCGTACCGGCAAAATGTTCGCTTGCGAAGAAGCTAGAATTACGCCGGATATCCTCTGCCTCGGGAAAGCTTTGACCGGCGGTACTATGACGCTTGCGGCAACGCTCGCGCGTGATCATGTGTTCGAGGCGTTCTGGTCGGATAATCCGAAACATGCGTTGATGCATGGGCCGACTTATATGGCGAATGCTTTGGCATGTGCTGCGGCAAATGCCTCGCTTGATCTGTTTGAGCGCGAGCCGCGTTTAGAGCAGGCACAGAAAATCGAAACGCAATTACGCAACGAACTCGAGACGTGCCGTAATTTGTCCAGCGTTGTTGATGTACGCGCGAAGGGCGCGATTGGCGTGGTGCAGATGGATAGGGCTGTCGATCCGGCCCTGAAGCAGGTTTTCGCCGAGCGCGGCGTGTGGATTAGGCCCTTAAACGATATCATCTATCTCACGCCATCATTCACGATCAGCGCCGAAGAACTCTCGACGCTCACCGGCGCGATTTATGATGTGGTGAAAAACGGCCTTAGGAAAGCGGCTTAGGCTGCTTTCGCTTTCTTCGGCGTAAGCGTCAAACCATCCGGGCCGACATCGACTGTTACGGTCTGACCATCCAAAATCTTCGCAGCCAAGATATCCTGCGCCAGCGGATTTTGCAGCGAGCGTTGGATAACGCGCTTCAAAGGCCGTGCGCCATAAACCGGGTCATAGCCCTCATTCGCCAACCATTCGAGCGCCATCGGCGTGAGGTCGAGCGTGATCTTGTGATCGACAAGCAAACGCCGCAGATATTCTAGTTGCACATTCACAATGGCAGCCATATTGCCGCGCGAGAGGCGACGGAAGATCAGAATTTCATCAAGGCGATTGAGGAATTCCGGGCGGAAATGCTTGCGCACGACTTCCAGAACTTGGCCCTTGGTACGCGCCTGCAATTCTTCGCCTTCATCATGCGCGATGATGTCGGCGCCAAGGTTTGAGGTCAGCACAATGAGCGTGTTCTTGAAATCAACCACGCGGCCTTGGCCATCGGTCAGGCGACCGTCATCGAGAACTTGTAGCAACACATTAAATACGTCCGGATGCGCTTTCTCGACTTCATCGAACAGGATGACCTGATAGGGCCTGCGGCGCACGGCTTCGGTCAGCGCTCCACCTTCTTCATAGCCGACATAGCCGGGGGGCGCGCCGATCAAACGTGCGACCGAATGTTTTTCCATATATTCGGACATGTCGATGCGCAGCATCGCCTGATCGCTGTCGAACAAGAATTCTGCCAAAGCTTTTGTCAGCTCTGTCTTGCCGACGCCCGTGGGGCCGAGGAAGAGGAATGAGCCGATGGGCCGGTTGATATCTTGCAAGCCGGCACGTGCGCGGCGCACAGCGTTTGCGACAGCGGTCAGCGCTTCGTCCTGGCCGATGACGCGCAGCTTCAGCTTCTCTTCCATTTTCAGCAGTTTTTCGCGCTCGCCCTGCAGCATCTTATCGACCGGAATACCAGTCCAGCGGCTGACGATGCTGGCGATATCGCTTTCCTTCACCACCTCATCCAGCATGGCATGTTCGCCTTGTTGCTGCGCAGCTTTCAGTTTTTGCTCGAGGTCGGGAATGATGCCGTAGGTTAGCTCGCCCGCGCGGGTGAAATCGCCTTTGCGTTGAACTTGTTCCAACTCGGCGCGCGCATGTTCGATCTGTTCCTTGATTTTCTGCGCGCTGTTGAGCTTTTCTTTCTCGGCTTTCCAGCGGCTGGTGAGATCGGCGGATTCTTTTTCAAGCCGCGCCAATTCCTGCTCGAGCCGTTCGAGGCGGTCGAGCGAGCCAAGATCCATTTCTTTCTTCAGCGCTTCGCGCTCGATCTTGAGCTGAATGATCTTGCGATCAAGCTCGTCGATTTCTTCCGGCTTGCTGTCCACTTCCATGCGAAGGCGCGCTGCCGCTTCATCGATCAGGTCGATAGCTTTATCTGGCAAGAAACGGTCGGTGATATAGCGGTTAGAAAGCGTGGCCGCCGAGACAATCGCGCCGTCTGTTATGCGCACGCCATGATGCAGCTCATATTTTTCCTTAAGTCCGCGAAGGATAGAGATCGTATCCTCGACCGTCGGCTGACTGACAAACACCGGCTGGAAACGTCGCGCGAGAGCAGCGTCTTTTTCAATATATTTGCGGTATTCATCGAGGGTGGTGGCGCCGACGCAATGCAATTCACCACGCGCCAAGGCGGGTTTCAGCATGTTCGATGCATCCATAGCACCATCGGTTTTGCCGGCACCGACAAGTGTATGAAGCTCGTCGATAAAGACGATGATTTCGCCTGCAGCAGAGCTGATTTCCTGCAACACGGCTTTCAGGCGTTCTTCAAATTCGCCGCGATATTTGGCACCGGCGACAAGCGCACCCAGATCAAGCGACAGAAGCTTTTTATCCTTGAGGCTTTCGGGCACATCGCCGCGAATGATGCGCTGGGCGAGGCCTTCGACGATGGCAGTTTTACCGACG
Organism: Alphaproteobacteria bacterium; assembly: GCA_035714725.1. Lineage (GTDB taxonomy): Bacteria > Pseudomonadota > Alphaproteobacteria > UBA9219 > UBA9219 > JAATFY01. The sequence continues at coordinate 4,156 of DASTLS010000132.1, forward strand.
CCGGGCTCACCGATAAGGACAGGATTATTTTTGGTGCGACGCGCAAGAACCTGAATAGTGCGGCGGATTTCTTCATCACGACCGATGACGGGGTCAAGTTTGCCGTCTTTGGCAGCTTGCGTTAGGTCGCGCGCATATTTCTTGAGCGCGTCATAGCCTTGCTCTGCCGAGGCGCTGTCGGCGGTACGACCGCCGCGAACATCATTGATGGCTTGGTTGAGACGCTCGGCTGTGGCACCAGCGTCACTCAAGATTCTTGCTGCGTTCGAGCCTTGCGCAAGGGCAAGCGCCAATAAAAGCCGTTCGACGGTTACATAGCTGTCGCCGGCTTTTTTGGCGATATCGACGGCGGTCGTGACGATGCGCGCAAATTCCGGCGACATGCGTAGCTGATCGTTTTTGCCTTCGGCATAAACTTGCGGAATTTTTTCAATTGCGGCTTCGGTATCAGCTAAAGCCTTCTTGGCATTGCCACCCGATTTCTCGATGAGACCGGCGCACAGACCTTCGCGGTCTTCGAGCAAAACTTTCAGAAGATGTTCAGGAAGAAGCGTTTGATGGCGCTTGCCGAGAGCCAGCATTTGCGCCGACTGCATGAAGCCTTTGGAACGTTCGGTAAAATTGTCGAAATCCATGTGTGTATCCCTGTCCTAAGATGTAGGAAGGCTTGGATAAATTACAAGGGGTGCAAGGCACTGGAATTTCAGCGAAAAACCAGTTTTTTAGAGACGAAGAAGTTGAAGAACATGCCCGCCGCCGTGCCTGCCATAAGGGCGAGGACGGGGTAGGCGTAGAAGATAGGAACGTTGCTGACGAGGAGGCTATAAGTGCCGCGGTTGAAGACAAGGCCGACGCCGCACACCATCACAAAGCGCATCAATTGCACATGCTTTTTGCCGCGGCTTGCATCATGGAAAGTAAAGTAGCGGTTACCTGCCCAGGTAAAAGTCACGACGAAGGGAAATGAGAAGAGCCCAGCCGTGACGCGTCGCATATGCAAATGGTCAATGCCGAAATAGACGAGGCAGGTATCGAAAACAAAACCAAGCCCGCCGATAACGCAGAATCTTAGAAACTGATCGAGTGTTTTCCGCTGCGCAGCACTCAGGCGTTTCATTGCGGCGGCTCAGCCGAATGATTGCCATAGGCGGGGATGTTGAGATAGCGCATGCGCTTCATCTCGCGACGACCGCGCGTGACAGTATCGAGCACAAGGCCGCAAGTGAGGCTCAGGAAGCCTAAGATCATCAAACCCATCGAGAGGATGGCCGTCGGCAAGCGCGGCACGAGGCCGGTTTGCAAATAATGGCTGATAATCGGCAGGATAAGTGCTGTCGAGATAACGGCAAGAAGCGCAGCGAAGAGCGAGAAGAACTGCATCGGGCGTTCTTCTTTCACCAGCACGATAATGGTCCAAAGAATGCGAAAGCCATCTTTGAATGTGCTCAGCTTGCTCATGGAGCCGGGCGGACGATCTTTATAAGGCGTCACGATTTCGGCGGTTGGCATGCGCAGTTCGAGCGCGTGAACTGTCAATTCGGTCTCGGTTTCAAAACCGCCGGAAAGCGCGGGGAAGGATTTCACATAGCGGCGCGACATCACGCGATAGCCGGAAAGCATGTCGGTAAAGCGATTGCCGAAAATCCACGCCACCATGCTGGTCAGTAACCAATTGCCGAAACGATGGCCGGGGCGGTACGCCTTTTGAATATCGGTGACGCGTGCGCCGTTCACCATATCAAGCGGACCGTCCAGCAGGGCCTGGATCATCTTTGGGGCTGATGCTGCGTCATAAGTGGCATCGCCATCGACGAGGACATAGATGTCGGCTTCGATGTCCGAGAACATGCGGCGCACGACATTGCCTTTGCCCTGCAGCGGCTCAGTGCGGACGATGGCGCCGGCGGCTTTAGCAACGGCTACGGTGCGGTCTTTTGAGTTGTTGTCATAAACATAGATTTTCGCGGTCGGCAGCACCTTCCGAAAATCCTCAATGACCTTCGTAATTGCGGTTTCTTCGTTATAGCAGGGGGCAAGGACGGCGATATCCGGCATGGCACAACTCACTGGTTAAGGCGTGTAACTTGGCATAAATCGAGTGGCGTATCACCATAAAGATGATCAACTACAGTTTGGCAGGGCCCGGGCGCAAGGGCCAGATGGTAATAACCAAGGGCCTCTGCCGCCTGCTTCTTCTGCCAGCCCGCAATCAGCAGCATATAGCGGCCTTTGTGAGCCTCGACGCGAGCATGTAGCACCGCGTTCATGCCCTTGTTTTGGTCAGGCGAAGTGAAATTGCTTTGAATGCGAACGAAGGCGATATCCGGCGGGAATTGCGGAATGACGTGGGAGTAAGGATCGAACCCTGCCATCAAAATCATTAGATCGGATGTTTTGCCAAGAGCAGGTACGCCAGTCTCGATGAAATAATCGGACCAAGAAGCTCTGCGGCTCCAATTGCCACCCTGAATGCTTGCTGCGATGACGATGAGGATGAAGGCAGCGATCAGGCCACGCGTCTGTAACTTGAGGGGCAGCATGCCAATCGCAAGAACGATCAGGAGTGGTGCCAGCATCTCAAGCGGCACGAGATAACGATAGATCGCGAACATCAGGGCCCAGAGAAAATAACTGATTACAGCGGCCCAAAGCAGGTAGCGCGCAGCGGATGGTCGTGCCAGTGCATCGCTGTTCTGCTTGCTGCGGCCGAAACCGAGGCGCGCCAGAAGGGCCAGCGGCAACAGCACATAGAGGATAAGAATGCGCCAATCACGCCATGGAATTTCGCCGGTGCGGAAGGGACTATCGGTAAAGATGAAGGGGAAGAGCAAAAAGTCATGAGCGCTGCGCGGAAGGAACTGCACATCGCGTGCGCTGCTGAGCGGTGCCAATGGTGATTTAAAGAAATCGTTGAAGTAAGGAAACATAGGATTGGAGAAATGGTGGCCAAGGAACCAGCCCCAATATCCATATGTGATTGCGATACCGGCAAGGATGCCGAGGCCGAAAATAAAACTGAGCATAAAGCGGCGGCGGAAAGGTCCACTGACCCCAAAGAACGCAAAGCAAAGCCCGGTGCCAAAAACAATGCAGGGCAATTTCAGCCCAATCACGAAGCC
>DASTLS010000133.1:0-3062 GCA_035714725.1 Alphaproteobacteria bacterium
CGACCGCTGTTCTTGCGCAGCGGCAAGGCGCTGCCGTTCTGATGAAGCTTGGCGATGTGACGGATGCCGAAGGTCTCGCAGCCTGGATTAAGGAATGCGATCAGCAGCAGCCGCTCGATCTTGTGATTGCTAACGCCGGCATTTCTATGGCGAGCGGTGGCGGCGATGCCAACGACGAAAAACCGCGCAAAATTTTTGCCATCAATGTCGATGGCACGCTCAACACTATTTCTCCCGCTATCCCTCTCATGCTTCAACGCAAGCGCGGGCAGATCGCCATAATGAGTTCTCTCGCCAGCTTCATCGGCCTTGCCGGAGCACCGGCTTACAGCGCAAGCAAGGCCGCCGTGCGCGTCTATGGCGAAAGCCTTCGCTATGAATTGGCATCACAAGGCGTTGAAGTGAATGTCATCTGTCCCGGCTTTATCAAAACGCCGCTGACCGATCACAATCATTTCAAGATGCCGTTCCTGATGGATGTGGAAAAGGCTGCCCGCATTATCCAGAAAGGCCTGGGCGTCAATCGTGGGCGGATCGCCTTCCCATGGCCGATGTATGCCATGACGATGCTGTTGGCCGCCCTGCCTCAATTCGCGCTGGACCGCATCATGGCGATATTGCCGCGAAAACACATATAAACGGCAAACTTGCGCTTGCGGAACGGTCCGTCTATAACCGCGGACCAATTACTTACCAAATTCTAGGAGCATGCAGTTATGGCCGCCGAACGGACTTTCTCGATCATCAAGCCCGATGCAACCCGCCGCAATCTGACCGGCAAGATCAACGCCAAGTTTGAAGGCGCAGGTCTCCGCATCGTCGCGCAAAAGCGTATCAAGATGACACGCGAACAGGCTGAAGGTTTCTATGGCGTGCACAAGGCTCGCCCGTTCTTCAACGACCTCTGCAGCTTCATGGTATCCGGCCCGGTCGTGATTCAGGTTTTGGAAGGCGACAACGCCGTTGCCAAAAACCGCGAGATCATGGGCGCCACCAATCCGGCGAATGCCGATGCCGGCACAATCCGCAAAGAATTTGCGGAAAGCATCGAAGCGAATTCGGTGCACGGTTCGGATAGCTTGGAAAATGCTAAGACTGAAATCGCGTTCTTCTTCAAGGACAGCGAAATCGTCGGCTAAGTCGCGCGATTAGAGAATTCGCAAAAAGACCAGCATCAACACCAGAAGACCTGCGACCGCTACGCACTGTATAAAAGTGAAGCGCGTGAACGCATGCCATCCGGCGACGCGCTCGGCGACATAGTCGGCAGGAACTTGCGGCGGGGTGGACGAGTGATTGCCCATAGGGGTCTCCAATTGGTTAGAACTTCGATATAGCGGCTCGGTCCTGCTTCGTCAATTTACAGGCGGGTTTACGGTAAAGCCCGTGGTGGGCGTCATGCCCGTCACCAGCACCTGTTCATTAATAATGTTTACGCGACTTTCCGCGATCAGGCGCACGGCGGCAGGATAGACCTTATGTTCGGCCTCGAGCACACGAGCCGACAGGGTTTCCTCGGTATCATCGGTTAAAACCGGTACCGCAGCTTGCATAATAATGGGACCATGATCCATCTCGGCGCGCACGAAATGCACCGTGCAGCCGGTAAACTTGGCTCCATATTCGACCGCTTTCTTATGCGTATCGAGACCCGGAAAAGCGGGCAGCAATGAGGGATGAATATTGATCAGCCGGTCTTTCCAGCGATCGACAAACCAAGGCGTCAGGATGCGCATAAAACCGGCGAGGCAAATAAGCTGTACGCCCACTTCGTTCAGCGCAGCATCCAGCACCTGCTCGAATTGCTGGCGATCTTTGTAATCTTTGTGATTGATCACGAGCGTCGCGATGCCTGCCGCTTTTGCGCGATCGAGGCCTTTGGCATCCGGCACATTGGAAATAACGGTGACGATCTTGCTGAGAGACTTGGTCGCACGTTCCGCGTCGATCAGAGCCTGCAGATTACTTCCGCGGCCAGAGATCAACACGCCAATCTTTAGCATGGCCAAACCTTGTCGGTGTTTTTGAGCGTCACGCGATGAGCAGTGCTGTTAGCTTCAACTTCGCCGATGCGGAAAACCTTCTCACCCGCATCCGACAAAATCTTGCTGACGCTGTCGGCATGTTCTTTTGCCACCAACAACACCATGCCAATCCCGCAATTGAACGTACGCGCCATTTCCTGTGCGTCTATATTACCGACCTTTGCCATCCACTGGAATACCGGCGGTGCTTGCCATGATTTGGCATCGAGCGTGACGCCAATGCCATCGGGCAAAACACGTGGAATATTCTCAAGCAGCCCACCGCCCGTGATATGCGCGAGCGCCTTCACATGGCCGGTGCGGATCGCTTGGAGGGTGGATTTCACATAAATGCGTGTCGGCTCGAGCAAAGCTTCGGCAAGATTTTTCGATTTATCGAACGGAGCTGGATCTTTATAGGAAAGCTTTTCCTGCGCTACGAGTTTACGCACGAGAGAAAATCCATTGCTGTGCACGCCGCTTGAGCCGAGGCCAAGCACAACGTCACCAGCTGCGATATTTTTCTGCGGCAAAATCCGGTCACGCTCCACAGCGCCAACCGAGAAACCGGCGAGGTCATAATCGCCACCAGCATACATGCCGGGCATTTCAGCGGTCTCGCCACCGACCAGGGCACAACCCGCGCGTTTGCAGCCTTCGGCAATACCTGCAACGATCTGCTTGCCACTGGCGACATCCAGTTTGCCGGTCGCGAAATAATCGAGGAACAGAAGCGGTTCAGCACCCTGCACGATGAGGTCATTCACACACATGGCAACGAGGTCGATGCCGACCGTGTCATGCTTGCCGCTATCGATAGCGACCTTCAATTTGGTGCCGACACCATCGGTCGTCGAGACGAGGATGGGGTCTTTGAAACCGGCGGCTTTCAGGTCGAAAAGCGCGCCAAAACCGCCAAGACCGGCATCCGCACCCGTACGCGCCGTTGCCTTGGCCAAAGGCTTGATAGCCTCGACAAGCGCATTGCCGGCATCGATATCGACACCTGCTTCGGCATAGGCCCTACGGCCTGATTGG
>DASTLS010000134.1:0-7893 GCA_035714725.1 Alphaproteobacteria bacterium
AAACGCCCGCTGGGCATCATTGTCGGTTTCATTGGCGCGTTCACTTTGTTCGCGCTGCTATCGCGTCAATTGCTTGAAGCACTGCATGCCGACCCACAAATCGTACGGAATGTTGCTCTTGTGATGCTGGTGGTATTCGGCATTGTGATGCTGTCGAAGAGGCTTTCCGACAAATTGCTTGGCGCAACAACGGGCCTTGCGAATTTCGGGCAAAATCTTACCGCGCGCTGGGATCAGAAGAATGGATTCTTCAGCGGCGTTGCGATTGGCGCGTTGATCGGTCTTATCTGGGCGCCGTGCGCCGGGCCGATTATGGCCGCAGCCATCGTGCAGATCATTCAAGCCAAAACGAATGCCGAAGCGGTGTTAACCGTCGTGATGTTTGCAGTTGGTGCTGGCATTCCGATGCTCGTGATCGCGTTGCTTGGACGGCAAGTGATGGCGCGGCTGAGCTTCCTCAAGACGCATAGCTATGGCGTGCGACGCGTGCTCGGCGTTGTGATTATTGCCGCAGCGGTCCTGATATACGAAGGCGCCGATGTGCAATTGCTCGCATCGTCTCAACAAGTGGCGCCCGCCATCAATGACAATCAGCTGCATATGGCGCTTGATAATCCATATCCTGCGCCGGAAATTACTGGTGTCAGCGATTGGATCAACTCCCCGCCACTCAAAATTGCCGATCTCAAAGGCAAGGTCGTATTGATCGATTTCTGGACCTATTCATGCATCAATTGCGTGCGGACTTTGCCTTACATCACCAGCTGGGATGAGAAATACCGCGATAAGGGCCTTGTCATCATCGGTGTGCATTCGCCGGAATTTGAGTTCGAGAAGAAGCTCGAGAACGTGAAAGCCGCAACCGAGAAATTCGGCATCAAATATCCCGTGGTGCTCGACAGCAATCTGGCGACATGGTCGGCCTTCAACAATAAATATTGGCCAGCGCATTACCTGATTAATAAGGATGGTCAGGTGGTTTATACGCATTTCGGCGAAGGCGAATATGCCATCACCGAAAATAACATCCGCGTATTGCTTGGATTAAACGCCGAGCCTGTCGCCGCGACGCCGGAAAATTATCCGAAGCCGACATCCGCCGATCAATCGCGCGAGACGTATCTTGGTTATTCCAAGGCTGCGAATTTCAGTGGCACGGCTACGCACGATGCAAGTGCGCATTACGCCATTCCACAAACGCTCGATATGCATCACTGGGCGCTCGAAGGTGATTGGACTGTTGCGGCCGACAGCGTCACGTCGGACAAAAAGAACGCGACGATTGGGCTCAATTTCACCGCGCGAAAAGTATTCCTCGTGCTTGGCACGAAGAGCGACCAACCGGTGCATGTGCATGTCAGTCTGAACGGCATGCCGGCGACGGGAGCGGATGTGAAGGATGGCATCGTATCTGTCGATCAGGAGCGGTTGTATGAATTGCTCGATCAAGGCGAAAGCCATGACGGCATTCTAACTCTGCAAGCAGACGAGCCGGGGCTGCAGGCTTACGCTTTCACCTTTGGCGGTTAGAGCGTTACGGGCCTGTTCCAGCTTGGATGAGGCTTGCGAGCTTTTTCTCTATTGAGAGCATCCCGAGTTGGTGCAGTTATGCGTTGCTCAATCTGGCCGCCTTTTGAGGCTTGCCGTTCTGCTTGCTGCTGTTTGCGGAATAATTTTCTCGCAACGTCTTTTGGTCGATCACCTGGCATGAATAACTCCTTATAAAACTAGCTCTGAAAAAATCGGTTCAATTTTTCGATGATAACGTCGATTGCATCGGTTGGATAGGTCTCTGCCGGTACACGGCCCCAGACCGGTGCTGGCCATGCGGCATCGGTTTTGAAGCGCGCGATCACATGAACATGCAATTGCGGCACGATGTTGCCGAGGGCGCCCACATTAATCTTGTCCGGCGCATAGAGGCTTTCGAGTGCGCGTGAAGCTTCGGTAATTTCTTCCATCAGTGTCGCGCGGTCACTGACGCCGAGTTGATAAATCTCTCGCATATCGTGAAGGCGAGGGACCAACACCAGCCAGGGAATGGTTTTCTGGTTCTGCAGCCGCAATTGGCACAGCGGCAAATCGCGCACGAAAATGCTGTCGGTCTCAAGCTGGGGATGGAGGCTAAATTGGCTCATAGAAGCGGTTTTCGGGGCTATGTTGAATCACGGCGCGAGTTGCTATAAAGCCAACAGAAAATAATGACCCTGCCAAGAGGAAATCTGATGTCCCAAGTCAAAAGCTCCGCTGTCCGCGTCGAAACCGACTCTTTCGGTCCCATCGATGTTCCGGCCGATCATTATTGGGGCGCGCAGACGCAGCGCAGCTTGCAGAATTTCCGTATCGGCGGCCAGACCATGCCGCTGCCGCTTATTCATGCTTTCGGCATTCTGAAGAAAGCCGCGGCGCTTACCAATATGAAGCTCGGCGTTCTGGATGCCAAAATCGGTGATGCTGTTGTGAAGGCTGCTGATGAAGTCGCGAACGGCAAGATGGATAACGAATTTCCGCTCGTTGTCTGGCAGACCGGCTCCGGCACGCAGACGAATATGAATGTGAACGAGGTTATCTCGAACCGCGCGATTGAAATCCTTGGCGGTGAGAAGGGCAGCAAGAAGCCCGTTCACCCGAACGACCATCTCAATATGGGCCAAAGCTCGAACGACAGCTTCCCGACCGCGATGCATATTGCCGCTGCAATGGAAATTCAGAATTTCCTCATCCCGGCGCTGAAGCATTTCCAGGCCGCGCTGCAGAAGAAAGCGGAAGAGTTCAAAGACATCGTCAAGATCGGCCGCACCCATTTGCAGGACGCCGTGCCGCTCACGCTCGGTCAGGAATTTTCGGGCTATGCCGTGCAGATCGGCGACAACATCATGCGCCTCGGTGAAAAGGGCGTCCTGTGCGAGCTCATGGAATTGGCGCAAGGTGGCACAGCTGTTGGTACCGGCCTGAATGCCAAGAAAGGCTTTGCCGAAGATTTCGCAAAGCAGGTTGCCACGATCACAGGCCTTCCTTTTGTGACGGCACGCAACAAATTCGCGGCGCTCGCAGCTCATGATGCGTTGGTGGATGTTTCCGGCGCGCTCAACACTGTTGCTGTCGGCTTCATGAAAGTCGCGAATGACATTCGCTTGTTGGGCTCGGGCCCGCGTTGCGGCATCGGCGAAATCAGCTTGCCGGAAAACGAACCCGGCTCATCCATCATGCCGGGCAAGGTGAACCCGACGCAGTCGGAAGCCATGACGATGGTCGCGTGCCAGATCATGGGTAATCATGTTGCCGTAACGGTTGCTGGCTCAAACGGTCATTTTGAGTTGAACGTGTTCAAGCCCGTCATCATCCATAACGTGCTGCAATCCATCCGGTTGCTCGGCGACGCCGCGCGTAGCTTTACCGATAATTGCGTTGTCGGCATTACGGCGAACAAAGACCGTATCAAGCAATTGGTCGGTGACAGTCTTATGCTCGTCACCGCGCTCAACCCGCATGTCGGTTACGACAATGCCGCGAAGATCGCGAAGAAGGCGCATGCCGAAGGCACGACGCTGAAGCAAGCGGCTGTCGCGCTTGGCATCTTGAAGGCTGAGGATTTCGACCGTCTGATCAAGCCGGAAGAAATGACGCATCCACTTTAACCGAGTGGGCCTTTCGGCGAGGGCAGGGCTTCATTTCGGCCCAAATTGGACGTGGGGAGGTAAACCCGGTCGCCGATGGAAAGCAGCTCGTACATCCATTTGGCAAGTTCGACTTTGCTCGATTTGAATTTGCTGACCACACTTTCCAGCTCGTCGACACTTTCACCGACTACTTCGATGTGTGCGGCAAAATTGTGGAACACACCCGGAAATATGTCGGTGATGACGTTTCCAATAACGCCGGATTTGATCGCGGCTTCTCTAAAGGGCCGTTCGAGGTCGACTTCTTCGCCATTCGGATAAGCGCCAAGAACGGTAAAAATCATCCTGACGTCGTTATGGCCGATATCATATTGCCAGATCGGCATATGCTGCGCGCCGGAATATTTGGCGATATAGAGCGGGCTGATCTTCGAAAGCCCGGTGATGGTGCCCATCTCCGTGCAGCATTCTTGCAATCGTTCGTCTAAATCTAATTCTCGTGTAGTCATAATCTCGATTTGGGTAATATTGTTAAATCTAGTATGTCTAAACTGGTAACATACGAAAATACTTTCGCCAAACCCCCATTCTGATGAAAAAACGCTCTGTCCGCATCGCGCGCCATAACACCAGCATCTCGCTGGAAGCCGAGTTTTGGGATGAGCTGAAACGCCTCGCGAAGGCGGAAAAGCTTTCGCTTAATCAACTGGTCGCGAAGATCGATAAGGAACGTTCCGGGAATTTATCGAGTGCGTTACGGCTCTACGTATTGCGGAGCCTGAAAGCTTAGCCCTTCGGCTTACCAAACAAAGCTTCAACGCCGCTTTTGTGTTTCTCTTTCTTCGTGATCATTTCCTCGACGCGGGCGATTTCGGCCTCAAGCGCTGCGATATATTCATGCAACTCTTCGACCGACATTTGCTGCAGGTCGAGCGGTTTGAGCGTGGGGCGCGGCGATTCTAATTCATCGGGATTGATCATGGCCCATTTATAGCAGGGCTTTTCATCCGGCGAAAGACATGGGAAAAACATCTATGCACGCCATATACATCAAATCGCCGGAAGAACTGGTTTATGCCGAAACGCCAATGCCTTCGCCGAAAGATGGTGAAGTGCTGATCAGGGTTGCGGCGGCGGGTATCAATCGCGCCGATATCCTGCAACGTCAGAGCAAATATCCGCCACCGCCCGGCGCCAGCAATGTCATGGGCATGGAAGTCTCCGGTGAGATCGCGGCCGTAGGACAGGGCGTCAAACGCTGGAAGGCTGGCGATAAAGTTTGTGCTCTGATCGAAGGCGGTGGTTACGCTGAATATGCCGTCGCACGCGAGGGCCAGTGTTTTCCGGTTCCCAAGAATATATCGATGATCGAAGCGGCGGCGCTGCCAGAGGCGCTCGTTACCGTTTATGCAAATCTGTTCGATGGCACGGTGAAAGCCGGCGAGACGATATTGGTCCACGGCGGCTCGAGCGGTATCGGCACTACGGCCATTCAGATGGCCAAGCTTTTTGGCGTAAAGATTTTCGTCACGGCCGGCAGTGATGAAAAATGCGAGGCATGCCGTAAGCTCGGCGCAGATCTCGCGATCAATTACAAAACCGAGGACTTTGTCGCAGCGGTTGAGAAGGCGACCGGCGGGCAAGGCGTGAATGCCGTGCTCGATATGGTCGGCGGAGATTATGTGAACCGTAATCTAGCCACGCTCGCGTCATTCGGGCGGCATATCAGCATCGCGACCCAGCAGGGCAAGAATGCCACCGTCGATTTCCGCCTCATCATGCAGAAACGTGCGGTTGTTACAGGCTCAACACTCCGTGGCCGCTCGCCCGAGGAAAAGGCCCGTTTGTGCCGCGAAGTGGAAGCAAAAGTCTGGCCATGGGTAGAAAAAGGCCAGCTCAAACCTTTGATTTACAAGACCTTCCCAATAAAAAATGCGCTGGATGCTCATAAAATGATGGAATCCAGCGCCCATATTGGTAAGATCACCCTCGAAGTGGCTTAGGCCCCTTTAATCGATCCCCCGAAAAAATTTGCTCGAGGATCGTTCGGTCGCGAAGCGTGACCGGATAACGAAGAGATTTATCTGAGGAGTACCCAATGCCTGCAGCACCTTTAATGCCTAAAGCGACCGCCGTTTGGTTGGTCGAGAACACGACCCTGACGTTTGATCAGATCGGCGAGTTCTGCAGCCTGCATAAACTTGAAGTTCAGGCGATTGCCGACGGCGAAGTTGCTATCGGCATCAACGGCATGGACCCGATCCTCAGCGGCCAGCTCACAGCCGAAGAAATCAAGCGCTGCGAAGAAGATCCGCGCGCACGTCTCAAGATGATCAAGAGCGATCTGCCGCAGCCAATGGTTCGCAGCAAGGGCCCGCGCTATACGCCGGTCTCGAAGCGCGCGGAAAAGCCGGATGCAGTGGCCTACCTCATCAAGAACTATCCGGAATTGCTGGATGCGCAAATCGCGCGTTTGCTCGGCACAACCAAGGACACAATTGCCAAGGTTCGTGACCGTACGCACTGGAATTCGGCCAACATCAAGCCGATCAATCCGGTTCTTGCTGGTCTTTGCAAACAAAGCGATCTGGACTCAGCGCTGAAGCGCGCCTCACGCCGCGTTGCCCGCGAAGCCAAGAAGGCCGGCAAGGAAGGCGTTCCGGCACCTGAGCAGGAACAGGATACGATGCAGGATAATCAGGAGCCCGCAGTTGATTTGGGCTCGCAAGAGCAGCCGGATATCAATCCGGATGACGTCTTCCGCAGCATGGGCGAATAACCCCTCCGAATTCCAAATAAGAAACAGGCCCGGCTCCATAAAGGGGTCCGGGCCTGTTTATTGAACGTGCAGGGGACTGAGCCGAGGCTCTAAGCCGCTTGCCGTTCATGGCCACCTTGAAGGCGGCTCATCTCATCTTTTAAATGCAGTTTCATGCTTTTCAGATGATGCAGGACTAGGTCGTCCGGCAGTGGGCGACTTTCTTCCGCCAACAACTGCGCATCAATGTCGTGGTGTTTTTTCATGAGAGCTTCAATTCGCTGTTCGAGCGCCATATTACGCCTCCTTTGGTATTGAGGTTTCACTGTTTGAAGACCTTTAGCTTATCACATCTTGTGTCAAAAAGGCGTAAGAACATGTTTGGATTTTATAGAACCGAGGGGGAACAAACCCGCCTACGATGGTGATTTTTCTTTGATATCTCCGCTGCTTGGTAAAAGACTTTTAACCAAGCTGGAAGAAAATTAGACTAGGAGTCTGGCCCGTATAGAAATCGAAAATTTTAATGAAAATAGCATTATTCTTTCGCGCGGAACCGGTGCATATCGCCGGAGTGATTTTGGGGTTTCTATGCTGCTGACGTCGGCATCAGATGAGGGTGAGTTGGAGCGGTGGCGCTCCGGGTTTGGGAAGTGCCAGCTGCCGCAAAATAAAATGCGGCCGCAGCCGACTGTCGCCGATGCGCTCATCAAGCTGCCCGGCGTTCTCGCGCTGACCGTTCGCATGAAATTGAAGACAGCCGGTTTTCTCGGCCCGCTTTGCATCACCGGCGAGGAGATGAAAGAGATCATCGCCGCGAGCGGGATGGAGCAGCGCCAGATTATGGTCGCGCTTCTCGATATCGCGTCGGCCCTTAGCACCGCAGACGGCGAAGGCAATCACATCGGCGCCGTGATCGAGGGCGAGACCGGCGGCCTTTATATCGGCGCGCCGACTATCTGGCAGAACAAGCCTCTGAAATTCTCAGCCCACGGCATTCAAAGCGGCGTTATGAGCGCATGGCAGCAGGGCGAGATGCGCTTGCGCTCCGTCATGGTTGAAACACAGCCTTGCGCTTGCTGCCGCCAATTTCTGCGCGAGACGTGGAACTGGACGAAGCTCAAGATCATTCATGCCGCAGATGGCCCCGGCTCATGGAAAACCGGTGCGATTACCGAAATCCCGCTCAGTATGGATGGCCTTAAAGCCGATGATCTCAAGGGCCGTTTGATGGGAGAGGCGCAGCGCAATATTACGCTTAGCAAGGCCGACACCAGCGATCTGGTCAACCTCGCGGCCGATGCAGCTTCGATGTCCTATGCGCCGTATTCCAAGAATTATGCGGGCGTTGCCTTGCGCACCAAAAAAGGCGTCATTTTTCAGGGGCGTTATGCCGAATGCAGTGCGAGTATCGCGGGCATCCTTGCGGTCGAGGCTGCGCTGATCAACATGGCGCTCAGCGGCATTCCTATGAATGAAGTAACCGAAGCCATCCTCGTTGAGACGCGCGGTACC
>DASTLS010000135.1:0-12503 GCA_035714725.1 Alphaproteobacteria bacterium
TCTTTCAGCGCCATGTCTTCTTTAAAGCGCCGTTCCTGTTCGTCCGGATCGGTTAGTTCGCCAAACGCATTCGCGATTTCATAGCCGCAGATATACAGCTCGAAACGCTCGGCAAGGCGTGGGTCTTCCGGTTTCGGCCGCGCAAGCGCCGCCATGCTGACGGGGTAATCGCAGAGGAAAGTCGGCACATCTTTGCCAAGCACCGGCTCGATCACCTCGCCCATTACGCGGAAGAAGAGATCATCCCATGTGTCGCTATCCGAGGCGCGGAAACCGGCGCGCTCGACTTCCTTCTTCAGGAGCTTTGCATCGGGCTTGAGCGGATCCGGCGCTGTCGCCAAAAGATCGATCTTTGCATAACGTTGAAAAGCGCCGGCGACGCTCAGCATTTCCCACGGCTGGAACGGATTGCAGACCATGTTGTTCGCGCTGAACAAAGTTTTGTTCGCGGCTTTGGCCGCAGCGCGAACGAGCAACGTGCAATCGCGCATGATTTCTTTGGTCGTGGCATCGGCCCGGTACCATTCAAGCATGCAGAATTCCGGATGATGGCGGGATGAGCGCTCGCCGTTTCGAAACGCGCGCGCCATCTGGTAAAGCCGCGGCACGCCTGCCACCAGCAGCTTCTTCATCGCGAATTCGGGGCTGGTATGGAGATAGAGCGTCTGCGATTTGCCGCCGCCATGGGGATCATGGAATGCGGTTTTAAACGCGTGCAGATGCACTTCGTTGCCCGGGGATATCTGCAGGGCGGGGGTCTCAACCTCGACGAAATCTTCGGCTGCGAACACGCCGCGCAGCGCGTTCATGACGCGCAAACGCGTGTCCAGATAGGGCTTACGCCTTGCGTAACTTGAGGGATGCCAGGGAGGAAGTGCGGTCATGCCGCAGTATAGACAGAAAGCCTTGGAGGCTCAAAATTTGTAATGCCAGCCCATATTGATGCTTTGCATGTCGACCGATTGCATGCCGAGTGCCGGCTCGCCGCTCGAGAAGCCGGCTTTGTAATCGAGCGACATCTTCATCGTCTCGCTAAGGTCGTACGCAACGCCGCCGCCGACGCGAACCATCGGCACCATATCGCCGCTCTGAATGCCGTAGCTGGTCGAAGAGCCGCCCATTTCGTACATGGCCATGCCGACGCCGCCCGACATATAGGGGTGGAAGCCGAGGCCCGTGCCGAAATCGTCATGGAACTGATAACGGCCATCGACCATCATCGCATAGACATGGCCATCGCCTTCGAGCGTAGCGGTGTCGCCGCTGTTGATGCCGTTATTCATATAGCTGTTGGTATCGACGCCGGAGGCGCGACCGGAAAAGAGGCTGCTCGAGACGGCGAAGCCGCTGGAACTTCCGGTGCCGGAATAAATGCTGCGATGATCGCTGGAGGAGAGCGCTTCCTGCAAAACGCGGCCACTGCCCCAATTGGAGCTGGTGTCCGCACGCGCGTTCGAGGTGACGCAAATCACCAAGCCAAACGCGGCTGATATCAGGGAACAAGGAAAGGATTTCTTAAGTGATCGGGGGAACATAGAGCACCATCCTCAAGTAAAGGATGATATCAAAATTTCGCCACATTTTCTACGGGTGCATACTGATGAAAGTATTTTCGTTTTTTACAAACATGAATTGAATCAATCTCGGCAGAAAATTCCCACCATAGCCGGAACGAAACGTGATTTTTTCGTCCCTACTATTTGTTGTGGTTCATTTGAAATCGAACGCAACTTGCCCATTAAGCTCGGGCTTGCGGAACAGATCAAGGCGCATATCAGGATATGCATCTGAATATCCAATGCGTTTCTTCGCTTTCTTAAAGCGCTGCGCGATGAGTTCGGCGTAGACACCCGTGCCGCTGCGGCGCTGGCTGAAGTCGGCGTCATATAGTTTTCCACCGCGCGTCTGGCGGATCAAAGACAGCACATGTTCGGGGCGATCGGGCCGATGTGTCCGTACCCATTCGGTAAAGAGGTCCTTCACCTCATAGGGGAGGCGCACCAAAGTGTAATGGGCCCGCCGTGCGCCCATCTCATAAGCGGCCTCGAGGATATTCTCGAGTTCCATATCGGTGAGCGCAGGAATAAGGGGTGCGGCCATAACCGTCACCGGAATGCCGGCATTCACAAGCGCTTTCATGGTCGCGAGGCGCTTGTAGGGTGCAGCGGCTCTTGGCTCCATCACGCGGGCAAGAGCGGGATCGAGCGTAGTGAGCGAGATATTCACGCGCGCCAAGCCTTTCGCCGCCATCGGCGCCAGAATATCGATATCGCGCGCGACGAGCGCCGATTTCGTGATGATCGCGACGGGATGATTATGCTCCGATAAAATTTCGAGCACGTGGCGCGCGAGTTTCAATCCGCGCTCGACCGGCTGAAAGCAATCGGTGTTGGAGCCAAGCGTGATCGGGAAGGGCTCATATTTCTTCGCCGCCAATTCGCGCAGCAAAACTTCTGGCGTATCGGGCTTGTACATAATCTCGGTTTCAAACTCGAGGCCGGCGGAAAATCCGAGATAGCTATGCGACGGCCGCGCGAAGCAATAGATGCAGCCATGTTCGCAGCCGCGATAAATATTGATCGAGCGCATGCGGGGAAGATCGGGCGAGGTGATCTCGTTGATCACGCTGCGGCTGGTATCGATATGCAGATTGGTTTTGAGTTTCGTCTCCCACTCTTCTTCCTCGAGCAGCGACGATTGCCAGCCGTCATCCATGCGGACAGAGGTGTATTTCTCGAAACGCCCGGCGGGAGCGCCGACGGCGCCTCGGCCGTTCGTGGGAATGTTGGGAAGTTCATCGACCATGACCCAATTTAAAGGGATTCGCGGTCAAAGTAAAGAACAAAACAGGAACAAAAATCAGGCTGGAGCGAGTGACCGTTTAGGGCGTGCGCGGCGAAACGGTTTGTTCAATTCCGGCGGGCGGTTGCCGGTTTTATTCGTGATGGCGTCGATCACAACGCTGAAGTCGCGGTGCAATTCATTTCGGAGGGCAAGGGTGAGCGACATGCGATTTCGTAAAATCAGGCTGAGGGTTCCGAAAGCCGTTAGCGCGGAGCCTGCGCGCATCATGGCTCCCACAACAGGGATAGTTTTTTCAACTGGAACGCTGAGGCGTCCTATACCTATGGCTCCTATGTAGCCGGATACAAAAATCCATTTGCGGCGCGTGTGGACGCGATTGAGGGCTGCGTCGAGATGCGATGGCTGGAGACCGTAGAGAGCGGCGAGATATTCGGCTTCATCTCCATTGCCGAACGGCAGACGAAAAGATTCAATCAAACTCATCTGTTACCGAATTCTAAAATATCTTCTTTTGAAATCAGCGTGCGCCGCTGGCGATTTCGTAGCTCGCCGGGATGAAGCCGATATTGTCGGCGCGGCGGCTCTTGGCGGTTTCTTCGTTCATCGCAACGCGCGGCCATTCGCCATGCGCCAGCTGCGCGAGCGAGGTCTGCGGTTCTGACAAACGAGCGCGATAGCTCCAGTAATGGATCAGCACATGCTGAACGTAATCGCGGGTTTCGCGTACCGGCATGCTTTCAAGGAAGAACAACGGATCGCCGGCATTGCCGTCGGCCCAATGCGCCATCTTGCCCGGACCGCTGTTATAGGCGGCGAGGATGAGGAGCAGATTGTCGCCGATGCCGGGAACGCCCGCGAGGCGCATGACATATTTCTGGCCGAGCGCGATGTTGAAAGACGGGTTCATCAGGCGCTGCGAGCAGCTGCCGGACGCCGTGACGTTATCGTCGGCGATGAGGTTGGCGGTCGCCGGCATGATCTGCATCAGGCCGCATGCGCCCTGATAGCTGACTGCCGTCGGATCGAACTGGGATTCGCGGCGCATGAGGGCGTACACAAGTGCGCGATCAACCTGGAAACCTTCTTCCGGCTGCCACGGCGGAACGGGATAAAGCGCAGCGTCATAACGCTTGCCGCTGGTATCGGTTGCCATGCCGCCAAGCTGCATCGCAAGCGCAGGCATATGGCCGCGTTCGGCGAGGGACAGCATAGCTTCCTGCAAATCGCGGTTGCCCTGCGGATTGATATGATGAAGCTCGCGCTCCGCCATGCGGTATTGACCGACTTGAACAAGAGCCAGCGCGCGCCAGCCGGTCGGCTGGTTGGCGAGAAGCTCGACATTCTTTGCGTTCAGCTCCGGCAGATCCCACGACCATGCAACGCTGCGGCCGAGGAGCTGGGATGCGAGGAAACCGTAGAAGCTACGCGGCTGTTTCGCGGCGGCTTCAAGATAATTGCGGGCCTGATCGTTTTGGCCGAGGCGCTTGGTTACGCGATAGGCCCAGAAATTTGCAGCCGCACGATCCCATGAGGAAAGACCCTGAACAGATGCAAGCTTGGTGAAAGATTGGCTCGCGGCCTGGAGATCGTTTTGCTTCCACGCAGCAAGACCGTTGATCCAGAGACCGAGCGGGTTCTGACCCTTCGCGGCAACGGAGCTAAAGTTACGCGCGCCGGCAACCTGACCTTCATAGAAGAGGGCGGTGGCGATGCGGCCATTCACTTGAGCGACTTCCTTGGCCGGGATCGCGCGCTTCTTCTGTTCGGTATCGAGCAGAGCCTTCACGACCAGCGGGTCGGACTTGTGCATCGTGTGGTCGATCTTGGCGGCGAAAGCCTTGCTGGCTGCGCTCGGCTCATTGTCGTCGTTCGTTTCGGCCTTGAAACCAAGTGACATGCCGTAGCTGCCGCTGCTGCTCCAGGTCTCAGAAACAATAGGCTTCTGGAACTTCACGCCCTTGGCGTGCAAACGTTCCGCTTGGTTATAGATTTCGCCGGCTTCCGGCAGCTTTGCATAGGCTTCCAGCCAATCATGGAGTTCTGCGGCAGTTGCAGTGCGGCGCTGATAACGATCGGCGAGCACATGGCCGACGAGGCATTTGTCCGTCAGGTTATCGAGGGCGATATCGGCGCTCTTCCAATCCTTCTTTTCCTGAGCGGTGAAGGCAGCGCGATAGAGATCGGCATCTTTAGGGGAAAGAACTTGCACATTGCGGGCAATATCATCCGACGCGCTGACCGTGTGCTGCGTGTGCAGTTCGGCCTGCGACGGAATGTGCATCGATGGCAAAGTATTCGCCGCGTCGACATGAGTATTGGTGCCGATCATCAAACAAATAAATGCCGTCGTCGCTAATCGCGGCAGCCTTCCGGCCGCCTGGCTTGTAATCTTCGTTGTTCGCATAATGGCCGGTAGTAGGGGCTGGATTTGCTTTCGGCAAGCAAAATGATCATCAAATGTATGGTTAAGAAAATTTATTCTTGAGTTTTCAAATGATTAGTTTCGTTTACCTTCTTTATCAACAGCAAAATGTCATTCCAGGCTTGACGCTTTGCTGCCGGCTGACGCAGCAGGTATGCGGGGTGGTAAATAGGCAGGCACGGAATTGGGGCGGTCAGATCGCTGCCGAGGGGCGGCTGATACTCGGTCCAGCGGCCACGCATGCGGGTGATACCTTCCTTGGTTCGCAACAGGCTCTTGGCGGCCACTCCCCCCAATAAAACCAATACTTTAGGCCTCACTAGTGCGATATGCCGCTCGCAGAATGGGAGGCAGGAGGCGATCTCCGCATCGGTCGGCGAGCGGTTACCGGGCGGTCGCCAAAAGAGGATGTTGCTAATGTAGATATTTGACCGGTCGAGGCCGACCGGGGCCAGCATTTTATCGAGTAACTGACCGCTGACGCCGACGAAGGGCTTCCCCTGACGGTCCTCATCCTCGCCCGGCGCCTCACCCACAAACATGATGTCTGATTCGGGATTGCCGTCGGCGAAAACCAGGTTCATCGCGGTGTGGCGCAGTGCGCAGCCGTCGAAATTTTTGAGTTCTTCCTTCAACGCATCGATGGTTTGCGCGGTGACGGGAGCGGAGACAGCCGGCTTCGGCTCCATACGCGTGACGGTCGCGGATACCGGCGGCAGCGTGATGCCGACCGGCGTGGTTTTTGTCTGCGGCAGCGTTGCTGAATTTTTCCGGTCACTCCAATTCATCAGGCCAGGCACATCGCCGATCACCTCATCGGCGCCAGCGGCGATCTGCCATTCAAGATCATGCAGCAATTGTTGCGGATTCGTCATGAAACAGGGATAGACGATTTCGCAATTCAGGACAAAACAAAACGGCGCCCCGGGGAGGGCGCCGTTTCATAGGGAAACTCTACTCTGTTAAGGAAAAAACTTAGGCGGTTTTGTTGACGTGTTTGCCGCGCGTCTCGGTCGTGTTGCCGTCATGCTCGGCTTTGACCGGTGCCGGTTTCGGCGGCGGCGGATTAGCATTCGCAGTATGCGTATGCTGTGGCGGCGGATTTGTGTGGGCTACAGGTGCAACCATAGGGTCCTCCAGACGGGGCTTAAATTCAGTAATTCCGATAGGCCCATAATAAGGGGCTGACACTTAAGCCTGGCTTAAGAATGGGACGCTTTCGATATAAGTTTTTCCCCTGTCAAATCAATGATTTGACGTATTTCTTCCGAGCCTGAACGCGCGGGAATGCTTAATAATGAGTTAGCAAGAAGGGCGGGGCTGGTGCCGGCAGAGAGGATTGAACTCCCGACCTTCGGTTTACAAAACCGCTGCTCTACCGCTGAGCTATGCCGGCGCACGCCTTTTATCTAACCGAATGCGGTCGCCTTGTCATCGGGTAAGAAGGGGAGCATTTTGAACGCGAATCGTCCTATATCTTATGTCCTTCATGCGCATTCGGCCTCTTCTTTCCCTGATCTTTCTCGCGGCGATTGTTTCCTGCGCGCCGGCGCAGAAGCAATACGAATATAATGCTCCCACGACGCCGGGCGGACGTATGTGTTCCGGCCAATGCAGCGAGGCTCAGGCTTTCTGCCAGCAGAGCTGCGATATCGAAGAACGCCAATGCGCGCTGGATATCCAAAGTCAGGCGCTCAAGGATTATGATCATTACACGCGCGATCAGTTTATCTCGCATCAACCAATCGAATTGCATCCGCGCGATTTCGAGCGGTTGACGCCTTGCACCGACAGCAAATCCTCCTGCATGGAGAGCTGCCAGAATACGTTCCAGTCTTGCTATTCGGGATGTGGCGGCAAGGTTGATACGCAAACCTCCTGCCAGTTCCTCTGCTTCTGAGAATTTCATGACACGCAAAGCTCACCGGGAACGCCAAACCAAAATCGTAGCGACCCTCGGTCCTGCGACATCGACCAAACTCATGATCCGCGCTTTGTTCGAAGCGGGCGCCGATGTCTTCCGCCTCAATTTCAGCCACGGCACGCATGACGATCATCGCGCGCGTCTCGCACTCATCCGTGAGGTTGAGCATGAAGTAGGCCGGCCCATCGCGGTGCTTGCCGATATGCAAGGCCCCAAGCTTCGCATCGGCACATTCGCCAAAGGTCCGGTGGAATTAAAGGCGGGGCAGAATTTCCGCCTCGATCTCGATCCGATGTCGGGTGACAACACGCGCGTGCAATTGCCGCATCCGGAAATTTTCGCCGCCATTCATGAAAATAGCGAGCTGCTGCTCGATGACGGCAAGGTGCGCCTTCGCGTGCATCAATGCGGCAAGGATTATGCGGAAACCACAGTCGTGAACGGCTATCGCCTCTCCGACCGCAAGGGTGTGAATGTGCCGGACGTTGTTCTGCCGCTCTCGCCGCTGACGCCGAAAGATCGCGTCGATCTCGCGGCGGCGCTTGAGATGGGCGTGGATTGGGTTGCGCTTTCCTTCGTGCAGCGCCCGGAAGATATCGTCGAAGCCCGCGGCCTCATCGGCACGCGCGCCGCCGTTCTCGCGAAACTCGAGAAGCCTTCGGCGGTACGTAATCTTCTGCCGATCCTTGAGCTTGCCGATGGCGTGATGGTCGCGCGCGGCGATCTTGGTGTCGAGATGCCGCCGGAAAATGTGCCGCACATCCAGAAACAAATCGTGCGCGAAGCGCGTCGCATCGGTAAGCCGGTGATCGTCGCAACGCAGATGCTTGAATCCATGATCATGAACGCGGCACCGACGCGTGCCGAAGCGTCAGACGTCGCGACCGCTGTTTATGACGGCGCGGATGCGATTATGCTTTCTGCCGAAACTGCTGCCGGCGATTATCCTGTCGAAGCAGTTGCGATGATGGACCGTATCGCCACGCACACGCAGGAAGATCCCGCCTATCACACCGGCATTGCCGCCCAGCATCCCGATCTGCAGCATACGGCTGCGGACGCAATCACGGCAGCGGCGCGACAGGTGGCCCAGACGATTGAGGCTTGCGCCATCATCACTTACACAACGTCGGGCTCTACAACGCTGCGCGCGGCGCGCGAGAGGCCGGATGTGCCTATTTTATGTCTCACATCGAAACTTGAGACCGCCCGGCGCATGGTGCTTTCATTCGGCGTGCACTCCGTGCAGACCGCCGATGTCAGCAGTTTCAGCGAGATGGTGCAGAAAGCAGTGCAGATTACCTTGCGCGACGGTCTGGCTCGTGTCGGCCAGCGCGTTGTGATCACAGCTGGCGTACCGTTCGGAAAGCCCGGCAACACCAATATTCTGCGCATCGCCTGGATCGAGGAAGACGCCGATCCACGCCAGTTGAAACTGCCGGCCTGATCAACTTCCACTAAGGAGGGGCTTCATGGGTGCCGCCGCAAAACTTGTTTCCAT
Organism: Alphaproteobacteria bacterium; assembly: GCA_035714725.1. GTDB lineage: Bacteria > Pseudomonadota > Alphaproteobacteria > UBA9219 > UBA9219 > JAATFY01. Next base: position 8,653 of record DASTLS010000135.1, read on the forward strand.
CAATCCATCGAACGGCCAAGTGCTGGGCGAGGTCGAAAGCTCGACGACCGATCAGCTTGTCGCGGCAGTTACAGCTGCACGCAAAGCGTTTCCGGCATGGCGCGCGCTCGGTGCCGAAGGCCGCGTGAAAATCCTGCAAAAGCTGTTCAATGATTTTAACGCGCATAAAGACGAGCTGCTGCAATTGATGGCCAAAGAAATGGGTTGGCCTATCGCGCATGCCGCGCGAACTTTCGATGCGCCGCAGGATCGGCTGAAATGGAATATCGAAAACGCAGCGCGGTTGCTTGCGCCGGAAACCACGATGGAGACGGATAAGCAATTGCACCAAGTGCATTACGAACCGTGGGGTGTGTATGCGGTAATTGCGCCATGGAACAGCCCGCTTTCGAATTTTTCGCTGACGGCGCTGCAGCCGCTCGTGGCCGGAAACACCGTTGTTTACAAGGCTTCCGAAGAAGTGCCTTTGTTCGGCAAAGCGTTGAATGAAAGCTTCAAGCGCGCCGGCGTGCCGGATGGCGTGTTCGGCCAGGTTTTCGGCGGCCCCGATATCGGCGAGGCTTTGATGCATTCCGATATCGATCACATCCATTTCACCGGCAGCACGGCGGTCGGCAAAAAACTATATCAGATCGCAGCCGAGCGTTTTCTTCCCATCACGCTCGAGCTTGGCGGATCGGATGCCGGGTTGGTGTTCGAAGATGCCGATATCGACCGGATGATCGGGCCTATCTTCTGGGAGAAGTTTCTCAACACCGGGCAGATTTGCTCGAGCCTCAAGCGCCTTTTCGTGCATGAAAGCCGATATGAAGAGCTGATCACAAAGCTGAAAGCTTTTATCGCCACACAGAAAATCGGCGATCCTTTGGATAAATCGACTGCCATGGGTCCACTTGTGTCGGAGAAGCAGAAGAAGCTTCTCGCCGATCAATTGCAGGATGCTATTGGGCAGGGCGCAAAAGTTTTGCTCGATGAGAGAGACAAACTGCCGAAGCAGGGCTGCTATTTCGAGCCGGTGTTGCTCGGCGGCGTGACGAAGCAGATGCGCGCGGGCTGCGAGGAATTGTTCGGGCCTGTCCTGCCGATCGCGACGTTCAAGACAGACGATGAAGCCGTGCGTATGGCGAATGACACGCAATATGGCCTTTCCGCCTATATTTATACGCAGGACAAAGGGCGGGCGAAGCGCGTGGCCTCGCAACTTCAGGCCGGTTCCATCTCGCATAACGGCGTGGGATATTTTCAGTCGCCTAATCCCTTCGGCGGCTATAAACATTCCGGCATGGGACGCAGCAACGGCCAGGTAGGCCTTCGCACCTGCTGCCAGGTCAAGACGGTGAGTACGGAGAAAATTTGAGCGCACTCCTTCAGCAAGCGGTATCGGCGCACCAGTCGGGGAAACTCGATGAGGCGGAGCGTCTCTATAAATCGGTTCTCGATAGTCAGCCGCATCATCCGGATGCGCTTGCTTTGCTGGGTGTTGTGCGCGGCTCGCGCGGCGATTTCGATGGCGCTGTTGGATTGATCACGCGCGCGATTGAGCATGATCCGAAATCGGCGCTGTTTTATGTGCATCTCGGCAATGCGCTGATGGGCGCGAAGAAAACGCCTGAGGCCATGAATGCATTTCGCAAGGCTGTGCAGTTGCAGCCCGGTATGGCGGAAGCGCATTACAATCTCGCGAATGCTTTGCGCGCGTCGGGTGATTGGGAAGGCGCGATTGCGTCTTATCGTTCGGCCATTTTGCACAATAATCGTTACCCCGAAGCGCATAACAATCTCGCTCTCGCACTCGTACATGAGAAGAAATATGACGATGCGCTGAATGAAGCGAAGAAAGCCGTCGAGCTCGCGCCGAATTACGGCGAGGGCTGGCTGACGCTTTGCAATGTCGCGGAGCAGGTGAAGGAATATCAGCTGGCAGCAGATGCCGGTGCGCATAATGTGCGGTTGCTGCCGGATAGTCATCGCGCGTGGTTTGGCTACGGTGTGGCGCTGAACAGATTGGACCGGCATGATGAAGCGATTGCGGCCTATAAACGCGCGTTGCAGCTGGAGCCGAAACGCGCCGATATCTGGGATAATCTCGGCCAGACCTATCAATCGCTTAACCGGTTGGAAGAAGCGGAAGCGACCTTTCACAAAACGATTGAAGCCGCAGGGCAGGTGATCGCGGGCGACGGCACGCGCGAGATTGACGAGAAAGAATATGGCAATCGCCATTGGCATCTCGCGCTGATGGAATTGCTGCGCGGCAAATATCCGCAAGGTTTTGCCCGCTATCGTGCGCGCTTTAAGGACGTTGGTGGGCTGAAGCGCCCGGATTTCTCCCGCCCGCTGTGGAAAGGCGAAAGCCTCACAGGCAAAACCATCCTTATCACCGATGAGCAGGGCTATGGCGACACCATCATGCTCGCGCGCTATCTGCCGATGATCAAGGCGCAAGGCGGCAAGGTGATCTTATCCGTGCATCCCGTTTTGAAAGAGCTGTTCGAAAACTGGGGTGGTGCCGACAAGGTTATCGTTCATGGCGATACCGTCCGCGGCGAGGAATACGATACCTATGCGTCTGTTTTCGATCTGCCGCTCTGTTTCAAAACGACGCTCGAGACTATTCCGGCCACAGTGCCTTATCTGAACGTCCTGCCACCGAACGATGCGAGCAAGATTGAGCCCACGACAAAGCCGAAAGGCGGTGTCGTGTGGGGCGGAAGCCCGCTGCACTCAAACGACAGTCGCCGCTCGGTGCCGCTGGCTTTGTTCCAAAAATTGTTCGGCAATAAGGATATCCAGTTCTACAGCTTCAATCGCGATAAGAAGAAGGGCGATGAAGATATCCTGCCGGGCCTGCCGCTGATCGATCTCGTGCCGCTGTTCAAGAATTTCGCCGAAGCTTCGCGCTTCATCAATCAGATGGATCTGATCATCACGGTGGATACCGCAACGGCGCATCTCGCAGGATCTCTTGGCAAAAAAGTGTGGGTGTTATTGCCCTTCGCGCCGGATTGGCGCTGGCTCACCGAACGCAGCGATAGTCCCTGGTATCCGACCGCACGTTTGTTTAGGCAGAATGCTCCCGGCGATTGGGAAGGCGTGATTGCGCAAGTCGAGGCTGCGTTGCGTCAGCCTTTGTAAGCCGAATAAGTCATCGCGCGGGCGATGCTGCCGCCCGCGGTTTTCTGAAGCGTCTGCTCTTTCAGCTTGCCCGAATGCGTAATATGCATGACCGAGATCTGTGTCCGCGGAACCGTCGGGCGCACATAGACGCCGTTCTCATCCACCATCGGCAGCGCGTAGAGCGTGAGCCAGTTGAACTCCGACGGCATTACTTTGAACGGCAGATTGCCCGTGTGAAGCGCCACATTCAGGCTTAACTGCTCGCTCATGAAGTTTGCGCGCGACATTTGCGGAATGCGCTTCAGGCAATCGCCGAATGTCTCCGCCCATTTCGTCCATACATTTGATTTCGGTGACAGCGCCATAACGCCGGTATTCAGCATCGGGCGCGGGAAAATGCCGTGCACGATATTGTCCGGGAAATGCGCCTTGTACCATTTCAGGTGATATTCCCACGGCTGCGAGCCTTGGAAATAGGGCAGGTAATCGCGGTCGATTTCAGAAGCTATATAGATCGCATCATCACTCGCGGCAGCGGGAAGCATTGTTGTGAGTGCATCCAAATTTTGCGCCCAAGTATCGCCATCCATCCACATATACGCGTCATAGCCGGGGAAATAATCGCGGAGGAAAGGTCGCGCTGTCATTGCGCGATAAAACGGCGCCTGCTTTTCCCAATTCACGCGATCAGGATAATCGATATCGACATTCGCGGATTTAAACGTGACACCGAA
>DASTLS010000136.1:0-2649 GCA_035714725.1 Alphaproteobacteria bacterium
AGCTCGATACAGCCGAAGATTTAAGCATAATTTAAAATTTCCGCTTCTTAAGCTTGTAAACGTAGGAGATAACTTCGGCGACCGCTCGATAATGCTGCGTTGGTATAGCCTGGTCAACCTCGACCGTATCGTATAAAGCCCGCGCCAATGGCGGATTACTGACAAAGGGAATTTTGTTCTCTTCGGCAACGGCCTTAATACGTTCGGCCAAAGCATCGGTGCCCTTCGCCAGCACAACAGGCGCCACCATCTTAATATTGTCGTATTGCAGGGCGATGGCGTAGTGAGTCGGGTTAGTCACCACCACATCGGCCTTCGGCACCTGAGCCATCATGCGCTTGCGGGCTTTTTCCAAACGGATCTGGCGTAGGCGGGATTTAATAACAGGGTCGCCTTCCTGCTGTTTGAATTCGTCCTTCACTTCTGCCTTCGTCATGCGGAGGGTCTTGTAATAATGGAAACGCTGGTAAAACAGATCGGCCACCGCAATGGCGGTAAACACCAAAAGCATGATGACGATGAGATGCACCGTCTCGTGATGCAAGAAAGCGATCATGTCGATCAGCGAATGGCCGGTGAAGACCGGAAGCTGATTGATGACCGGCAACAGCGTGAAGAACACAGCCGTGCCCAACAAAACCATCTTGGCGATACTCTTACCCAGCTCAACCAGAGCCGTCGTCGAAAAAATGCGATGAAAGCCGTTCTTCCATGACAGCTTGTCGAAATCCGGCGTGATGAGATCGAGCGAGGCGAAGAGGCCCGTTTGCGTCATGGTGCCGGCGACTGCGGCGACGGCAAGCACGATAAAGATAGAGGCTGTGGCAAACGCCACTTCCTTCAGGGTCGTAAAAATAACCGTCTGCAAGCCACGATCATCGAGCGAGAAGGCATGCGGCTGCTCAAGGAAAACCTGCATCGCGGAAATGATGCGGCGGCTCATGCCGGGCGCCAGCCACGCTACGCAAATCAGAATGCCGAGAAAGATAACCCACGATGTCGTCTCGCGGCTGAGAGGCAGCTGACCTCGGTCGCGCGCCTCTTCTAGTCGTTTGCCGGTAGGTTCTTCGGTTTTTTGATCATTATCTTCTTCTGCCATGGCCCATCCTCAATGCACGAAGATTGCGCCAACGGTCGTATCTACATATCGCAGCCAATATTCCATCATGGATGCAAGCGTAAGGGCGAACAAAGTCAGACCGCCCCAAATCTGTATAGGCATAGCAACGAGGAAGAGCTGCACCTGCGGCATAAGTTTCTGCAGAATGCCGAGCGCCACATACATGAGCAGCCCCATGATGAAGAACGGCATCGCCATTTCAACACCAACAACGAAGCTCTTATTGCTAAGCTGAATAATGCTCTGCGCAATGTCGCCCGGCATCATCTGGCCACCCGGCGGAAACAAATCGTAGGTCTCGACCATGCTGCGCAAAAGCATGGCATCGAGGCCGGTCACGAAAATGAGTGTCGTGCCCACGATACTGAGGAAGGCGTTGGCCAGCGGGCTTTGCGTCGCCAGCGAGGGGCTCAGGATGGTTGCGTTCGAAAGGCCTGTTTGCAGCGATATCACCGAACCTGCCGCTTCCAGAGTGCTCATCAGCATGCGAAGGACGGTGCCGAAGAAAAGGCCGATGATGATTTCGTAGGCCAGCATTTGGACCATATCGGGAATTTGTTCCGGCGGCGCCGGAATGCGTGGCAAAAGCGGGCCCATAAGCAGAAAGCTTACGGCCAGCGCCAGCATCATGCGGATACGCGCCGATACATACGTTTCGCCGATGCCGGGAAACAGCATGAGAATGCAGCCGATGCGCGAGAAGATAAACAGGAAGCCGAAAACGTGGCCCGATAAAAACTTATCGAGATGAAGGCTCGTCATTACTGGTTGGACGTGCCGATTTGCACGATCCGGTCGGTGAGCGACTGGGTGAAACCGCCGAGCGTCGACATCATGAAGGGAAGCAGCCAGATGGTGAGGCCAAAGATCACCAGCATCTTCGGAATGAAGGTCAGCGTCATTTCCTGAATTTGCGTCACGGCCTGAATGAGCGAGACGACAACACCGACGACGAGACCCGCAATAAGGATCGGCCCCACGACCTTGAGCATGACCTCGATGGCCTGGCGGCAGATTTCAATGACTTCAGCTTCATTCATAGGGGAATCGCCGTGGTAAGGGTGGGCACGGGAAAACTACCGAAAAACGGACCAGCGAACAACAAACAAGGCTTGGTGCGGCTTAAACCTCGGTAAGGCCGCCCTTGCCGCTCTGCTCAGGCGTCAACTTGGTACGCTGAGTGCGCACATCACCGAGAATCGCTTCAAGACCATCGATCTCAACGAGGGCAGCATTGGCTTCCTGCCACTTCTGGTTACGGAGCGCTTGCATCAAACCCATGATACCTTCCTGCATCGCCTGACCGGCTTTCTGCGCAACACGGTCGCAATGCGAGGGGTCCTTTGCCTTATCCAGCTCGCCGCGCAATTCTTGAACCTGCGGATTGGCTTCCGAAGCTTGCTTGAATTCTTTCTCGTTGAGCGTCAGCCAATAGCGGCCGCGGCGGAGAGGCTCGCGAAGAACTTCATAAGCTTCATTGAGAGCTTCGAGCTGCTTGGCAGCGTGGCCACGTTCACCGATGCCGCGAA
>DASTLS010000137.1:0-3570 GCA_035714725.1 Alphaproteobacteria bacterium
TTGCGCGATTGCCGGGACTAACCCGTCGCCCTTTTGCCAATCGATCTTGCTACCGTCGAAATTCGCGTAATTCGTCGTCATGTTCGCACCACCACGCCGTTTTGTTTCAGATAATCTTTCACCGCACCAACGCTCAGAAGCTTTTTGTGGAACACGCTGGCCGCAAGGGCGCCATCCACATGTGCCTTCTTAAACGCATCGGCGAAATGTTCAACAGCACCCGCACCACCTGAGGCGATCAGGGGAATGGTCAGTTTCTGGCGCACGGCGCTGAGCTGCTCGATATCATAACCCTTCCGCATGCCATCCTGGTTCATGCAGTTCAGCACAATCTCGCCCGCGCCGCGCTTTGCGACTTCTTGAGTCCAATCAAGCGTGCGGCGCGCGGTCGATTTCGTCTTCGCCGTGTCGCCGGTGTATTGATAGACGAAGTAATCGTCATTCTCGGTGCGGCTATCGACGCCGACAACAACGCATTGCGAGCCGAATTCGCGCGCCATGGCATCAATCAGCTCGGGCTTTTCAAGTGCTGGTGAATTGATCGAGATTTTGTCGGCGCCATTCGCAAGGATGGCGCGTGCGTCGTCAATCGTGCGAATGCCACCGGCGACGGCAAAGGGAATGTCGAGAACATCGGCAATACGTGTAATCCAGCTGCGGTCAAGCGTGCGACCGTCGGCGCTGGCGGTGATATCGTAAAATACCAGCTCATCGGCACCTTCGTCGCGATAGCGTTTGGCGAATTCGAGAATATCGCCGACATCTTCATGGTCGCGGAACTGCACGCCCTTCACCACGCGGCTGTCCTTCACATCGAGGCAGGGAATGATGCGCTTAGCCAGCATGTGCGACCTGTTTGATGGCGGCAGCGAGGTCAACGCGGCCTTCGTAAATCGCTTTACCGACAATTGCGCCCGCAACATTTAGTCGCGCGAGTTTGATGAGATCGGCGAGGCCGCTTACGCCGCCGGAGGCAAGAATGCCAAGCTTTGGCCAGCGCATCTGAATTTGCTCATAAAGCTTGTAATTTGCGCCGGTCAGCATGCCGTCGCGGCTGACATCGGTGCAGAGGATGGTTTTCAGGCCACTATCCGCATATTGATCAAGAATATTCCAAAGCGAGATCTGGCTACCCGCTTGCCAGCCATGCGTCAGCAATTCCGGCTCGCCGATATCGCTTAAGCGCACATCGAACGCGAGGACGATGGCATCGGGTCCGAACTTTTTGAGCCAGCTCTTTACGAGCTCAACATTCTTCACAGCAAGACTGCCGACGACGACGCGCTTGATGCCTGCGCCGAGCAATTCTTCAATCGTCTTTTCGTCACGAATGCCGCCGCCTTTGGCTCCATCGAGATCAACAATGTGCAACCATTCCGCTTCGGCCGCTGCGAATTTATGCGCCTGCTTCACAGGATCGGACTCGTAAACCGTGACGGCAGCAAAATCGCCTTGAGTCAATCGCACGCAATGGCCGTTCTTCAGATCAATAGCGGGAAAGATTTTCATTAAAGGCTCATGAAGTTTTTAAGGATCTGGCTGCCGACAGCGCCGGATCGCTCCGGATGAAACTGACAGCCCATGAAATTGTCACGCGCAACGGACGATGAGAAAGTCGCGCTGTAGCCGGTCGAGGCCAGCGTGATATCACCAACAGGCGCGGCGAAGCTATGCACGAAATAAACGAAACTGTCATTCGCAATGCCGCGCAGGAGAGGATGCTGCGCATTCTTTATCTGTAGCTGGTTCCAGCCCATATGTGGCACGGGCTTATCGGGGGAGGGTGGCAGACGGTCGATAGTGCCCGGCAAAACACCGAGACATTGCGTGCCGCCACTTTCGGTCGAGCGCTCGAACAGCAGCTGCATGCCGAGGCAAATGCCCAGCACCGGTTGCGTGAGTTTTTGAATAACTTCAACGAGGCGCTTTGACTTTAATTGCTCCATCGCGGGCAAAGCAGCCCCGACGCCCGGCAGGATAACGCGCTCAGCGTTTTTGATTTCGTTGGCATCCGCCGTGAGTTTGGCATCAGCATTGATGCGGCGCAGGGCCGCCATCACCGATTCCAGATTGGCGACGCCGCTATCGATAACAGCGATCATAAAACGCCTTTGGTGGAAGGCACGGCTGTAGGAATACCCTCACGCGCGAAGGCTTGGCGTAAGGCGCGACCTGCGGCCTTGAAGCTCGCTTCGACCATGTGATGTGTGTTTTCGCCTTGAACCGTGACATGAATTGCTGCGGCCATTGCGGTCGCGAGTGAGCGGAAGAAATGCGGAACCATCTCGCTTGTCATCTCGCCGACTTTCTCGGCGGGCAGTTCGCCTGTGAAAACGAAGTAGGGGCGACCAGATAAATCGATCACAACGTTCGCGACAGCTTCATCGAGCGGCGCTGAAAAGCCAAAGCGAGCGATGCCGCGTTTATCGCCGAGCGCAGCTTTCAGTGCTTCGCCGAGTGCCAGTGCGCAATCTTCAATCGAATGATGCTGATCGATAACAAGGTCGCCCTTGCAACGCAGATCAAGGCCAAAGCCGCCATGCGACGCAAGCTGCGACAGCATGTGATCGAAAAAGCCGATGCCGGTATCGATGTTCAGGAAATTCGGTGCATCGAGATTGACGGTAACCTCGATAGACGTTTCTTTCGTCGCACGGCGCGAGCTGAACAGGCGTGGCATGAATTTCGATGGCGGCTCGATCACGGCGATATCGAGTGCCTTCAGCACAGCGTTGTTATCTTCCGGCGTGCCAATGGAAAGTCGTACGGTGTTCGGAATATCATTGTGCCGGTCGCGTGCCAGAATGCTGAACTGCTTCAACCGGCGCATGAAGGCTTGGGAGTCTTTCGTCTGCACCAGAAGGAAGTTGGACGTGCTCGGGAACACGCTCGTTACCATGGGAGATTGCGGCAGGGTCTTTGCCATCCGCTCGCGTTCAGCAGCAATGATACGGCGGCGCTCCATATTTAATGTCAGGCCGCTCGGGCTGAGGGCGTCGAGCGCAACTTTAATACCGCTTTGCGACAGCGCGTAGGGCGCGAGGATTTTTTGCAGTTGTTTGACCAGTTCCGGTGTGCCGATTACGCCACCAACACGTTCACCGGCGAGGCCGTAAGCTTTCGACATCGTACGCAGGATAACAAGGTTTGGATAATCCTTGAGGTCACCAATCATGCCGTCGGGGTTTTGCGTGAATTCGATATAGGCTTCATCGACCACAATCAGGCTTTTCTCGGCGCGGCCTTTGCAAAGCGCCAAGATATCTTCGCGCTTCATCTCATGGCCCATCGGCGCATTCGGTGTCGGGAAGAAAATCAGCTTGGTTTTTGCTGTGCAGGCTTTGAGAATTGCCGGAACATCCAGCTGCCACTCTTTATTCAACGGCACTTTGACGAGTTCGGCGCCCTGCACCGCGGTCAGCACCTTATATTCACCGTAGGTCGGTGGGCATATAAGAACTTGGTCTTTACCCGCTTCACAGAACATGCGGATGAGAAGATCGATGGCTTCATCACTGCCACGACCAAGTAAAATACGGTCGGGCGAGGCGTTCCACAGAGCAGCAAGGC
>DASTLS010000138.1:0-10374 GCA_035714725.1 Alphaproteobacteria bacterium
CCATACCGACATGCTCGGGGTTTCCACATCTATTAAGGGCGTGAACAACGAAACGGTAAGATTGCCGGGCTTGCATGTCGTGACGACCGTGGCCGGAGACGGCGGCACGGTCGGCCTTTCGGGTATCGAACTGAAAGAAAATAATCTTTGGCATATGGTGGATATGCGTCGGCCTTATGCAGAATTTCCACCCGAATATGTTCATCAGGTTGCTGTCGGCGATGTCGCGATATGGCGTAGCAACCACCCGCATGCGGCGGCAACAATGTCGCGTCCCGAGAGCTATCGCGTGATGGGCGCCATGAGTCCGTTTCTCACGCATGCGCCGCGCGGTTAGGCCGCCATTCCCAGCAATAATTGCGAACACAGCGCAGTATCCGGCGTGCCGGTGCGTTTGACGGCGGCTTCGGCGTCGAACAAACGCTGCAGGGCGCTTTCCAGTTTCTTCGCGGGCCAGCGGCGCAATTGCGCGGTCATGCTGTCGGCATATTTCCAGAACACGGGCGGCTGAAGTTTTTTCACGGCTTCTCCGGCACTCATCCCTGTATCCATTTGCTGCCGCGCCCATTGCAGACGGATGAAATGCCGCTGTGCCGAACGCAAGATCGCAACAACAGAGGTTTGCTCTTCGAGAAGCCTGTCCATCAAAAGCGTTGCGCGTTTCAGATCACCGGCGCCCACGGCAAAAATCAGATCATCCAATTCGGCGGCACCCGCATCTTGCACGACAGCGAGAATATCTTCGATCACCACGACATTTTTCCCGCGTACATAGAGGGCGAGCTTTTCAAGCTCACTGCGCATAGCGATGCGATCGGGCGGCAGGATGTCGCAAAGGAACATGAGCGCGTCACGCGCGATGCGGAGGTTTTCGGCTTGCAGAATATCGGTCACGGCACGCTGGCGGGCAGGGCCTTCTTCGACGTAACAGGGAATAGCGACGGCGCCTGCATCATTCTCGCACGCTGCGCGCAGCTTCGAACGTTTTTCCAGATCGCCGCCTTCGATGAGCAGGAGCGCATCGCATGCCGGAGCTTCTTTCAGAAAAGTCGCGAGACCTGCCGTCATGCTTTCGGTTGCTTGCTGTACGCGAACAAGGCGCGTGCCGCCGCCGAGGGCTTGGGCAGTCATCTCATCCATCAAACGTGCAGGGTCTTCGGCGATGATTGCGCCGGTAAGCGATGCCGTGCGGAACGGATCGTTGATATCCGACACAGTTTTCTTTGCGATCGCTTCGGCGCGCTCACGCACCAGACCGGCATCGGGCCCATAAAGCAGGATGACCTTAATTGCGGGGTCGGGCTTCTGCAAAAAGCCGCTGATTTGGCCGGTGGTTAATTTCATGCGCTCATTTAAGCGTAAAGGTTACGGGTGCGAAAGGAGGTATTTAGCGAGATTTTACGCCGGATTCATGCGCTCCGGCTTAAAAACTTAGCCCCTGCTTCTATAGGTTGAATGTGTGAAACCGCCAACCAGGTGATGCATGGAAACCTATTTTTACATTCTCAGCTTTGTATGTGCGGCCCGTTTCTACGCGGTGCAGTTCCTGGCTGATAACGGATTGATAGATCATGACGATGTCGTCCCCCACGAAACCCTCAACAGGAGAGTTCGCAATGTTCAACACAACCGATATGGACAAAAAGGATTTGTATCAGCCCGAAACACAAAAGCGCGAGCCCTCAACGCCCGGTATTCTGATCGTGACCGGGAACAAGGTGGAGGATCTCGAATTCTTCTATCCCTATTACCGTTTTATCGAAGCGGGCTACAGAGTCGACGTAGCGACGCCTGAGGGCGGCGCGTTTGAAGCCAAGCATGGCCTCAAACTGAAAAGCAGCATGAAGCTGAAAGATGTGAAGCCGAAAGATTACGCCCTGCTCTATCTTCCCGGCGGCAAAGCCCCGGAGGAGCTGAAGAAAAATCACGATGCCTTGGCGCTCGTAAAATTCTTCGCGAAAAACCAGATGCCGATTGCGGCTGTCTGCCATGGCCCGCAATTGCTTGCTGCCGCCGATGTCGCCCGCGGTCGCCGCATTGCAGCCTGGCCTGAAGTTCAGGACGAATTGGTCGAAGCCGGCGCCACTTACGAAAATGCCGAAGTCTTTTGCGACGAGAATTTCATCACAGCACGCTGGCCCGGCGATTTACCCGCTCATGTCAAAGAAGTTTTGAAGTGCCTTGATGCGTGTGGCGCTGCAACACGTGGTATGGCGGCTTAGGAGGCAAAAATGATTGCGGTTTGGAAGAATTGTCCCGTTGCCCCTCGCCCACGCATGGCGCAATGGCCCATGCTGGTCTCATTCTTTATTTATAAGCGCGGTGGGCTTTCTGCATCGTGCACTTACATAAGCTGGCGTTAAGGCTGGAGGGTCACTAACCAGCACAGGATATTATCATGACCAGCACATCAAAACTCACCGCCCTCGCCGCTCTTTCTCTGATGATCGTTGCAGCACCTGCCTACGCCGCAACAGATGCCGACACCAACAACAAGAGCAGCTACGAACAAAAAGATAACGGCGGTTACGTCGCTCAGCAGAAATCCGAAAGCACGGATCAAGCCGGCACGACACGCGAAAGCAACACAACTAAAAAACTGAGCGTCGACAGCAACGGTAACACGACAAAGACTGTCGATACCAAGAGCTCGACCGATCCGAAGGGTCTCTTCAACAAGACCTCGGTTGAAACGAAGGACAAGGCCGAACAGAAAAACGGCGCTACGACCTACACCCACAAAAAGACTGTCGACGGCAAGACAACCGAAGACAGCACGGAACAGCAGCAGACTCCGTAAATAAAGATCCGATCAGATCTTCGTAAAGATCGTTCAATATCAACAGCGCGGCTCTTTATGCAGCCGCGCTGTTTTTATGTACGCGGCGGCCTTTCCTACGGAGCTTTTATCCCAGCTGCTTTAACGTTGTTTCTGTCGGGAGCGAATAGCGTTGAGATGAATAATCTCAATTATTCTCTCCCGGCATTCACTAACTGGAGGAAATTCTCATGAATAACCAGCAAAACCAAAATCAGAACAAATCAGCTCCGTCGGGCCAGCAGGACGAACAGCGCAACAAGCAGTTCGGCCAGCAGAACGACAAGAATAAGAACCAGAGCGAAGAGCAAGACAGCACGCGGTCGACCCGCGACAACAATCGCTAATTAAGTTTAGCGAAGACAAAACCCCGGCCCCTTCGGCGGCCGGGGTTTTTTGTTGCCTAAAATTTTTAGAAAGGTTGCGCCGGTAATTGCGGCGGCGGCGATTGACGCGTGTCTTTATCGTCTGCCGGTGGCGGTGGATTGGCCGTCGAATATTTCGGTGCCGGTGGAGGGGGCGGTGGCGGCGAGCCGCCCGGCTCAGATCGTTCCGCAAAATAGAGGCTGAGGCGATTGACGATCTGTTCGCTCACTTCATGAATGGTGCGCTCTGAGGCGCTCTGGTTCGAAACCAGCGATGCATATTCATCATTCAGCACGTTATAGCTGCTGACGCTGTGCGCGGTGCCTTTCAGGATCGGCTTCCCGGACGCATCGTTCAATGTGTATTCAGCGGTTGTATTCATCATGCTTCGGGTCGATGTCGCGTCGGCCTGAATGCCAAGCGCTTCCACCGACGATGACAGGCTGACAGCAAGGTGATAACGCGGCGATTGCGGACGGCCCTTGCCATACATGCGATCAATTAAATCATTGCGGAGCATCTGGCCAGAGCGATCCGAGATATTATCGATGGCGACGGAATTCATTTCGGCTGCGACGGGCGCACTATGCGCATGATCGCCATAGACCGGAGAGAAGCCACAAGCTGTTTGAAGTAGTGCGGCGGATAGAAGAAGGAAGCGAAAGCCCTTCATCACGCCACCACATTGATAAGCTTGTTGGGAACGAAGATCACTTTCTTCGCCGCATTGCCGCCCATCGCGCGTTGAACGCCGGCATCGGCCAAGGCTGCAGCTTCGGCATCTTTTGCATTGATATCGCGCGGCAGCGTGATTGTTGCGCGCAGCTTGCCGTTCACTTGCACTGCAATCGTGACGGTGTTGTCGACAAGCAGTGAGGCTTCGGCTTTCGGCCATGGCGTGCCGACCAACATAGTTTTGTGGCCAAGCTTTTCCCAGATTTCTTCGGCGATATGCGGCAGCATCGGCGCCATCAAAATGGTGAGCGTCTCAATGCCTTCGCGGAGAACAGCCTGACGCGCAGGATTTTCTTTCGCATTGCCGACAAATTCCTCGAGCGCGTTTGAAAGTTCGCGCACTTTTGCGACAGCGCTATTGAAATGGAAGCGCTCATAAGCGTCTGAGACGCTCGCGATGGTACGGTGAATGATCTGGCGTGTTTTCTTGGCCGTGTCATCGAGTGTCGCGGGAATGGATGTACCGACTGCGGGCAATTCCGCTTCGGCGAGACGCCAGAGACGACCTATGTAGCGCCATGCGCCATCGACGCCGGAATCCGTCCATTCCAGATCGCGCTCCGGCGGGCTGTCCGACATCATGAAAAGACGTGCAGTATCAGCGCCATAGCTATCGATAATCTTGCCGGGATCGACGACGTTTTTCTTCGATTTGCTCATCGTCTCGTTGCGGCCGACGGTGACGGGCTTGCCGGTCTTCACATGCTTGGCGCTGCCGTCCGCGTTTTTCTCGATCTCTTCCGGATAGAGCCACTTGCCCTCTTCATCCTTATAAGACTCGTGCGTCACCATGCCTTGCGTGAAAAGGCCGGTGAAAGGCTCGGTCACGCTGAGATGGCCGGTCGCTTTCATCGCGCGGGTGAAGAAGCGCGAATAGAGCAGATGCAAAATGGCATGCTCGACGCCGCCGACATATTGATCGACCGGTAGCCAATAATCGGCTTGCGATTTCTCGACCGGCACATCCGGATTTTTTGCGGAGCAGTAGCGCGCGAAGTACCAGCTGCTGTCGACGAACGTATCGCAGGTGTCGGTCTCGCGTCGTGCGGGCTTGTTGCATTTCGGGCATGCGACATTTTTCCATGTCGGATGATGATCGAGCGGATTGCCCGGTTTGTCGAACGTGACATCGTCCGGCAATTTCACAGGTAGATCTTTTTCGGGCACAGGAACGGCGCCGCACGTTTCGCAATGAATGATCGGGATCGGGCAACCCCAATAACGTTGTCGGCTGACGCCCCAATCGCGCAGACGGAACTGGATCGTTCCCTTCCCTGCTCCGCGCTTTTCGATTTCGGAAATCGATTTCTGTTTCGCGTCTTCGATCTCGAGCCCATCGAGGAATTTGGAATTATAAATCGTGCCGGGCCCCGTATAGGCCTCGCTGCCTTCGAAAGTGTTTTTCTTCTCTTCGCCCGGCGACAAAACAACCGGCGTCACTTTCAAATTATATTTGCGCGCGAAATCCAGATCGCGTTGGTCATGCGCGGGGCATCCGAAGATTGCGCCAGTGCCATATTCCATCAAAACGAAATTCGCGACATAGACCGGCAGCTGCCAATTTTCATCGAACACATGCTGCGCCTTGAGGCCGGTGTCATAGCCATGCTTCTCGGCAGTTTCGATTGCGACTTCGGATGTGCCGGTACGATTGCACTCAGCAATAAAAGCAGCCAATTTCGCGTCTTTTTGCGCCATTTCCGCAGCGAGCGGATGATTGGGCGAAAGTGCTAAGAACGATGCGCCGAATAATGTATCGGGGCGCGTCGTGAAAACTTCGACGCTATCTCCCCTGCCCGCGAGTTTGAAATTGACGCGCGCGCCTGCCGATTTGCCGATCCAGTTTTCTTGCATGAGCCGAACTTTTTCCGGCCAGCGATCGAGCGTGCCGAGTGCTTGCAGCAAATCATCGGCATACATCGTGATTTTCAAAAACCATTGCGAGAGTTTTCGCTTCTCGACAACGGCGCCCGAGCGCCAGCCGCGACCATCGATCACCTGCTCATTCGCGAGCACGGTGTGATCGACAGGATCCCAGTTGACCCAGGATTCTTTGCGATCGACGAAACCGGCTTTCAGGAAATCGAGAAAAAGTTTTTGCTGATGCTTGTAGTAAGTCGGATCGCACGTCGCGAACTCGCGGCTCCAATCAAGCGCCAGTCCCATGCGCACCAATTCCGCGCGCATATTTTTGATATTCTCATACGTCCATTGCGCAGGATGAACTTTGCGTTCGCGCGCCGCGTTTTCCGCTGGCAGACCGAACGCGTCCCAACCCATTGGATGCAAAACGTTGAAACCTTGCGCGCGTTTGTAGCGCGCGACGACATCCGACAAAGTGTAATTGCGAACGTGGCCCATATGGATGCGTCCCGACGGATACGGGAACATCGACATCACGTAGTATTTCTTCTTCGATTTATCTTCGTGCGCTTCGAAGCTTTTTTTGTCGGCCCAAATTTTTTGCCACTTCGCTTCGACGCTTTGAACGTTATATCGCGTGCTCATCACTGAATCTGTTTTTGCGCCAATCGGATTTGACGCGCGCGCGTCAGAATTGCGTTTTCAAGCGAGCCGCTTGTTGCTGCAGCAACGGGAGCATCTTTCCATGAACCGTCCGATGCCTTTGTTTGGCGGAAAATCGAAACTTTGACGCCATCGGCGCGTAGGTCGCGATCACGGATAAAGACGTTCAATTTGGTGCGTTCATCCGGTGTGGTGGGGGGCGAATACCAGTCGGTAATGATTACGCCACCGAAAGGATCGGCTGAAACTATGGGCATAAAGGAGATTGTATCGAGCGCCGCGCGCCACAGGAAGCCGTTGACACCGATGCCGGTATTGTCGCCAGCCTTCTTTTTGTCGCCGCCAAAAAGGTTGATACCGCCCTCATCGCTCATCAATGAGCCGTATTTATATAGGTCATCGTGCGATTTATCGCCGTAGCTCGGATCGGTTTCGATGCCTTCCGAAGAGCAGGCGGCCAGTGCCAAAATGGCCAAAAAGGGCAGAAATTTCGGGAAATTCATTTCGTTATCCCAAGGTAAAGGGCGATCAGAATTTTAACGATCAGGGTGATTTGCCCCCCTTTCATGCCGGAAAAACCAAGAGTTTGCAAGGTCCTATAGGCATTAACCCTGTTGTGGCTGATATACAACACAACCCCGGCGTTTCGGCGATTTATGGATTTCTTGCTTGTCTGTGCAAGGCGCTTGTACCAAATTTCCTCGCGACAGGGCGTGTTGCCCTCTCTAGTCACAAGTCTAATAACCTCAATCATCCATCCACGAGGGGGATACATGCGTAAAGTTCTTCTGGCCACGACAGCTATTGTTGCCGTTGCTATCTCGGGCGCCGCTAAGGCTGACTCGACCTCGCCGATCACGTTGAACGTCGGCGGCTATGACGATTTCATCGCTGGCTATGACCACGAAGCTCAAGGCACCAGCCCAGGTAAGGGCAACCGTTCACACGGTGACTTTGAAAACGAATATAAGCTGAACTTCGACGCCCTCGGCAAAGCTTCGAACGGCGTTCAGTACGGCGCGAACATCAGCCTCTGGAATGGTCCTGAAGTGACCAACCTCTGGGCCGGTGGCGGTAACGGCATCTTCTTGAACTCGGCTTATGTCTGGTTGTCGGGTGCCTTCGG
The DNA here is from genome assembly GCA_035714725.1 of Alphaproteobacteria bacterium. Classification (GTDB taxonomy): domain Bacteria; phylum Pseudomonadota; class Alphaproteobacteria; order UBA9219; family UBA9219; genus JAATFY01. The sequence goes on from DASTLS010000138.1 coordinate 7,572, forward strand.
TAAAGTCCTGTTCGGTGACGAACATGGCGCTTCCGACCTGCAAGTCTATGCTCCGACGGTTGGCGAAGGCCAAATCGACGGTCGCTATATGGACTTCGTCGATCCGACCTCACTCGCTCGCGTTTATGCTTCTGGCATCGACAACACCGAGCACAGCACCAAGATCACCTACTACACCCCGAAGGTCGGCAACGACGCGAACAAGGTGCAGTTGGGCGTTTCTTACACCCCGAGCCTCTATGACTACGGTTCGAACGTGACGAAGTACAACAACACCGGCGTAACCAATGGTGTTGCTTCTCCGTACAACAACGTTGTCAAGGCTGCTGGCGAATTCTGGGGCAACTGGCATCCAGTTAACCTGGCTGCTAGCGCAAACATCCAGACCGGCAACGGCGGCGCGAACGGTGGCACTGGTTCAACGAACCCGGCTCTGTTCAGCACAGCTCCGACTGGCGTTGGCTTCCAAGACTACACGTCATGGGGCGTAGGCGCTCAGCTCGGTTTCTCGGGTCTCGCCGGCTTCACGCTCGGTGGTTCGTACCAGGATCTGGGCCGCTACGGCACAGTCCACGGTCAGAACAAGAACCAAGACACCTGGACCGTTGGTGCTAAGTATGAGTTCGACAAAGTTGGTCTCGCAGCCAGCTACGTAACGTCGAGCCAGTATGACAACTTGCTCGCTGGCGGTACCGCTGGTGCAACTGTCTCCAGCACGAACTATGTCAGCAGCTTCAATGCTTGGGGCCTCGGTGCTACGTACACCTGGTTCCCTGGTTTGACGACCAACGCCGATGGCGTGATCTTCGAACAAGGCGTTGCTAACCAAGCAGACAACAACGACGGCTACGTCCTGTTGATCTCGCAGCGCTTGGCATTCTAATCGTCTAACGACGACTTAGAAGACTAAGTAAGAAATTTGAAGGGCGGTGGGGAAACCTACCGCCCTTCTTATTTGTGCAGATTTTGCATTTCCAGCACGTCACCGGTGTTAGAATTCACCCATGAAAGAAGACAAGGTCATCACTCAGCATCTGCGCGATATCGAAAGGCGCATTGCGGCTGCTGCCAAAGCTGCCGGACGCGACCCGGCAAGCATCCGGCTGATTGCAGTCAGCAAGGGTGTTGAAGAAGAGAAGGTACGCTCAGCCATTAAGGCCGGACAGAATGTCTTCGGCGAAAACCGTGTTCAGGAAACCAAGCTTAAATATGTGAAGCTACGGCCGCTGCACGCGCCGCTCGAATTGCATCTCATTGGTCCTTTGCAAACCAACAAAGCAGAGGAGGCGGTGCGTCTGTTTGAGACAATCCAGACCGTCGATCGCCCGCGTCTTGCCGAAGCGCTGTCGGCCGCGATCCGCAAAATAGGCCGCACGCCAAAGCTCTATGCCGAAGTGAATATAGGGCAAGAGGCTCAAAAAGCCGGCGTTGTGCCAAATGAGCTTGAGATGTTTCTCAAATTTTGTCGCGACAGCTGCAGCCTCAAGATCGAGGGCCTCATGTGCATTCCGCCGCAGGGAGATGACCCTGAGCCTTATTTCAAGAATATGAAAATTCTCGCGGATCGCCACAAACTACCGAACCTCAGCATGGGCATGAGCGCCGATTTCGAGACAGCGATCAAATGCGGTGCTACGGAAGTGCGCGTCGGAACGTCATTATTCGGCGTGCGCGCAGGGCATGTCGGCGAACAGGACGAATAAACAAATTAGTTGGTGAGATCGATCGTAGTGCCGCTCGATGCAGGGCCGGCTGCGATGCCTTTATACTGCTTCAGTGCTTGCAGCATCACCATGTCATCGACAAGATTTTGCGGAATTGGATTGCGCTGCGGGCTGGTCTTGAAACCGGCGTCGGCGCTTGCTGTGGCTTGCGCTTGAATTTGCGATTGCGGATTAGGATTGGCCGATGCCTGATTATCTGTCTGCGTCGCAACTGCCGGCGCCACGCTATTCGCTGCTGCAGCTGCATCGGCTTGAACAGCCGCATTTGTAGCTGTGAAACCAGGCGCAATCTTCGATGTTGCTACGGGCAGGGGATGCGGCCCGTTCATGAGCGGATTGGTATAAATCATGTTGCCCATGCGCATGCTGTGCGAACCTTCAGCAAGAGCAATAGCTGTGTTTTGCGCGGCGGCATCCGGCATGGCCATCGCACCGCCATACGGCAGCTTCGAGTTGGCATAAAGCGGATAGGCTTTCTGGCCTTTCAGGTTGGCCGCAGCTGCACCTGTCGCAGCAGCTGGATCCGAAGCAGAAGAGGGGGCTGACGTCGAGAGCGATGCCGGCGTAACGCCGCCGCTTTGTGCCAACGGTGCGTTCAGCGCTGCAAGCGTTGCAACTGCGTTGCTGTTTTGCGTTAGGTCCGAAGAAGATGCTGGAGCGGGGGCTGGCGTATTAGCCGCTAGCTGCGTGTTCGAAGTCTTGTCATCGTCCGTGCCAAAGATGGATGCGAGTACATAACCGGTTGCGTCATGGCCGGTCGAAGCGACGCTCATGGAATCGACTGCAGCACCAAGACCGCCGGAAATAGCCGAAGCAACGCCGAAAATACCGCCATACATGATATCGCCGGCAACGCGTGCAACCGGATGGATGTTTTCGTTTGTTATCGCGCGATAAACCGAGCTTACGACCGGGATATGCTCGAGCGGATTGACCATATCGAGGAAGTCATCGAAGGAAAAATCGGTGGCATCGTCAACAGTGGATGCCGATTTATCCCATTTGGTATAGCGGCGGGAGTCGATCGCAGCGCTATTTGAAGAGGAGGAGGTCGAGGATGCGGAGGAGGCATCATCGAC
>DASTLS010000139.1:0-7175 GCA_035714725.1 Alphaproteobacteria bacterium
ATCGTTCAGATTGCCGTCCATGCGCGCTTCAATCTGCGTTTCCAGCTCATCCGATAATTTATTGCCGTCGGGGCCAAACAGCTTGATGCCGTTATCTTGATAGGGATTGTGAGATGCCGAGATCATCACGCCCATATCGGCACGGAGGCTCTTCGTCAGCATAGCGACTGCAGGCGTCGGGAGAGGCCCGAGCAAAATCACATCCATGCCCTTAGCAATGAAGCCCGCGGTAAGCGCCGGTTCGATCATGTATCCGGAGAGGCGCGTATCTTTGCCGATGACAACACGGTGACGATGGTCGCCGCGGCGGAAAAGACCGGCTGCTGCCATGGCAACCCGCACAACGGTTTCTGCCGTCATCGGTTCCTGATTGGCGCGGCCGCGAATGCCGTCTGTACCGAAAAGCTTACGCGTCATTTGGCTTTTATCCCTGTATCGAACTCGTAAAGAAGGTAGCTGGTGTCGCCTGGAATCTCAACGGGCTTCAGCCATGCAGGTGCCGTGTTATTAACGAGTTTTTCCAGCAAGGCGGGGTGCGATAGGCCACTGGAGAGGTGCAGTTTGCCGTCCTTCCCGGGTTTCAGAAAAACGCTATGGCCAAAATTGGGGTTATCCATCCCGGCCATAAAGGGTGCGATATTGCGGCAGGTCAAAACTACATCTGCATGCCATTTACGGGCAATTTTCTGGGCCGTTTTGTCATCGCGTGCATTGAAGAAATCGCGCACATCGGCATTGCCCGCGACATTATAATTCGCAGCGATAACCTTGAAGGGCGTGAGGAACAAAAGCTCCGGTCCTTCATTCATCCCGGCTAGAATTGTGATGTCGCGCCCTTTGTAGCGTTCATTTATATAACGCGCCGCCGGTTGTAGCGGGCAATTGTCAGCTGTCCGTGATGCGGGGAACAACAGCAGGTCCGGGTATACGTGCGTTGGCTCGAAGAGTGTCGGGATCAGCAGAACCGGCAGCGGGCCGAACAACATAAATATGCCGACTTCGGCCCAATAACGTGCGCGGCCTCGGAATAGAGTAGCTTCATCACATCCTGCGCAGAGCAGCCATGTCAGGGGTGCCAGCGCGAACAGCTGCATGAAGTAACCGACGCGGACCTGCCAGAAAAGCGTGAGTAGGAATGCAGAAAGCAGAAATGTACCATACATGATCCATGTCATGCGCGCGCGTTTCCTGCTGTGCTGAATATTATAAGCGCAGGCGATGATCGCTGCGAGCGGTAGCGCCAGCAGATGAATGAATGCCGAAAGCGCGCGTGTGTAGGTGAGGGGATTGTAACGATCAATCCAGAGCGCGTGCCACAACGGGCGCGCTTCATTGATATTGTCGAGCGCCGTACCGGAATTGAAACTGTCGTAATCGGCGAAGGGACCAATCATCGCATCCGGTACAAAGCGCAGAAAAATAGCCGCAGCGCAGAAAGCGAGCGAGGCCATAAGGGCGAGCCGCAGTTTTCTGTTTTTGGTCTGCGCGCCCAAAATGCCGCCGATATCAAAGATGAGTGCGATCAATCCTGCAAAAATCACATCGGCTGGAGAAAACCATGAGAGCGCGCGGCTGGTATAATCACTGGCTGGTAGCGCAAACGGCAAAATAACGAGCGTCGCGAGCGTGAGGGAAAGGCCGAATACAGCGGCGTTTTTAAGGGCCTCACCGCCCTGCCATGCAGCCATAATGCCGAGGATTGCGGTGAAGATCATCAGCCAAGGCAGGGCTTCGGTGCCAATCCAAAGGCCGCACGCAAAGGCAATGGCGGCGAGTACGGCAAAGCCCCATGTCTTGACCTCGTTCACCATGCGCTCAAGACAGAGCAGGCCGAATCCAGCGATCAAAATTTGATAACCGTGATGATCGACGCGTCCCGGCGAGGCATTGAACATCACCATCGGCGCGAACAGGAAAAGAACGCTGGCAAGATTACCGCGCTGCGGGCTGACAAGATTTTTGGCGAGGGCGCAAACAAGCCACAGCATCGCCGCCAATAAAATCAGAGGCACAAGCATCGATGAGATCAGAGCTGCGGCTTGGTATCCGAACGAGTGGATAAAGGGCAGCATAAAGAGGGCAATTGGAAGATCGACCAGCCGCGACCAGTGAATGACGGTGTGTGTCCCTGCGCTCAGGCGCGGCACGGATAGATCGTGCCAGCCCTGGCCCTGCAGCCACGCGATCACCTCATTGAGGCGCATATAGTCGTCGGGATCGGACAGGTGCCCGGTGCGCACGGGGCTGAGCGGATTGAGCGCAAAACACAGAACAACGAAACCCCAAACTGCATAAGGCAGATAAGGGTAGGGCTGTGCGAAAAGGGATTTCAGGAAATTTCGGCGGGGCGTACGCGACATTTTGATACGGCCACCCTGCCGAAACTAGATTCTTACACCACAATCGTGCGCGTGGCTTGCGGCGCGGGATTAAGGCCCGTATCATGGCCAGCAGTCGTCGGCACCGCAGAGCGTTTACCGGTGACAACAGCCTTGTTTGTTGGCGGATCCTTATCTTCCGTGCGGACGATAGGCTCGCCGCGCAGAAGCGCCTGAATTTCCTCGCCCGAAAGCGTTTCATATTCAAGCAACGCCTTTGCGATCTTGTGCAGATCATCGATGCGTGTGGTCAGGATTTTACGCGCAGTCGTTTCGCCGTCTTCGATCAGGCGACGAACTTCACTATCGACTGTCTGTGCAGTCGCTTCCGACATATTCTGCTGCTGCGCAACGCTGTGACCCAGGAACACTTCCTGTTCATTGAGGCTGTAACGCACGCGGCCGAGTTTATCGGACATGCCGAATTCCATCACCATGCGACGTGCGAGGTTGGTCGCTTGCTGAATGTCGCTGGATGCACCGGTTGTGACGTTTTCCTTGCCGAAGATGAGTTCTTCCGCAACGCGGCCACCGAACATCATGGCGATCTTGGATGTCATTTCCGTGAGCGTCAGACCGTATTTGTCGCGTTCAGGCAAATTCATCGTCACGCCAAGCGCGCGACCGCGCGGAATGATCGTGACTTTATGCAACGGATCGCTCTGCGGCACGTTGAGGCTGACGAGGGCGTGACCACCTTCATGATAAGCGGTCAGTTTCTTTTCCTCTTCGGTCATGGCCATGGAGCGGCGTTCCGCGCCCATCATCACCTTGTCCTTCGCCATTTCGAACTCATGCATGCCGACAGCGGCCTTGTTGGCGCGCGCGGCCATAAGTGCGGCTTCGTTCACGAGATTGGCGAGGTCAGCGCCGGAGAAGCCGGGCGTGCCACGGGCAATCGTACGCGGCTCAACATCATTATTGAGCGGCACTTTGCGCATATGAACTTTGAGAATTTTTTCGCGACCGAGAATATCAGGGTTCGAAACAACAACCTGGCGGTCGAAACGGCCCGGACGCAGTAAGGCTGGGTCAAGCACGTCAGGACGGTTGGTTGCCGCGATCAGGATAACGCCTTCGTTCGCTTCAAAGCCATCCATCTCCACCAGCAACTGGTTGAGTGTCTGTTCGCGTTCGTCGTTGCCGCCACCGAGACCGGCGCCGCGATGACGGCCCACAGCATCGATTTCGTCGATGAAGATGATGCAGGGCGCATGCTTCTTGCCTTGCTCGAACATGTCGCGTACGCGGCTTGCGCCGACGCCAACGAACATTTCAACGAAGTCGGAGCCTGAGATCGTGAAGAACGGCACATTCGCTTCACCGGCGACAGCGCGCGCGATCAAAGTTTTACCGGTACCGGGAGGGCCAACAAGCAAAACGCCTTTTGGAATCTTGCCGCCGAGCTTCTGGAATTTCTGCGGATCCTTGAGGAAGTCCACGACTTCCTGAAGCTCCTGCTTCGCTTCATCGACGCCGGCGACGTCATCGAACGTCACCTTGCCGGTTTTTTCCGTAAGCATGCGTGCGCGCGAACGGCCAAAGCCCATGGCGCGACCGCTGCCCGATTGCATTTGGCGCAGGAAGAAAATCCAGATGCCGAGAATGATCAGCATTGGAGAATAGGAGAGGATGGTTGCCCAGAAGCCGGGACCATTGTCATCCGGCTGCGCGACGATCTTCACATTCTTCGCCAGCAACTTGTCTGTGATGTTGGTGTCATCCGGCAGGTAGGTTGAGAAGGCTGTGCCGTTTTCGGTCAGATGGCCGCTGACGATATGGCCTTTGATAGCGACATCGGCGACTTTGCTTTCGCTGACGCGCGTCATGAATTCGCTGAAGGGCATCATGCTTTGTGTCGGCATGCTGTTGGGGCCCTGGAACATGTTGAACAGGACCACGAGCAAGACGCCAATGATGAAGATAAATACGATGTTTTTGTAAGTGCTATTCAAAGTTCGGGCCTTTCAGGGAATATTAGGACAGCCGAGTAGGGCCATTTTATGGCCCACAAAAACGCTTTAACCGTAAGGGGATATTGTCCGCGTTCTGGATAAACATATAGTAAACAATAGATAGCTTTCAACCAAGGTAGAAACATAAATGAATCCATATGGTTAAGTGCCAAAATCGCTGATTGGAGGGAACGTTGCAGGGTTTGACCCTCGGGCGGAAATATTTTACGAGTAGCCACATTAAAAGAATACGACCCGATTATTGTTGATAGGAATATTTCGATGCTTACGCAGTCCGAGCGGGAAAAAGCCGTTTCCCTCATAACGAATTATATCGACAGGCTCGATCGTAGTGTTTTCAATATCGAGCTCCAAAAATTGGTGAAGCAATCGATCTCTGAGAGGTTGCACACAGTAAAATTCGATATGTTTTTAGAGGCCATGTTTGAACGGATTCGTGATCCGCAACATTTGACTCGCATGATGTCTTCGGCACATCCCTATTCCTCTCAAACCGCAGGTCTCGCGGGTATCTTGAGCGCAAGGCTCAATGGAATGCTCACGTCGTTTTATGGGGAGACCCGAGAGCATTATGGGAAGCGGTTTGGCAAGACGGATCCAATCGATAACCTTGCCTGGGTTGATTTAAGAGACGTAACGCCGGAATTTATAAACGAAGAAAAAATTGGATATGTTCCAACCAATGGTTTTATGAAAACTTTGGTGTGCGAACTCTTGGCCGTAAGCACCATTTTTAAAGCCATAGACGCATTGCCTGGCATGCCGCGCTTTGAGCGGGAATATATCCCGGCGCCTGGCTCTATTGTCGAAACAACACTTCCAAAAACTGTGCCATCGCCTGCTCCGCGCGAGGAAATCCTCAAGGCTTTCCCTGAAACGCAACGCGCTTTATTGAAAGAAGTTCTGGAGGGAGTTGAAGATAAGGCCGATCCCCTCTTTAGGGAACAGCTACGCACGGCGCTTATTGAGCGACATCAGCGTATAAAAGGCCGGGCACCTTAAAGTGGGGTGATTAGACCCGCATTGGCATCAGAACATAGAGCGCGCTGGCGTCTGCTACATCCTGAATGATTGCGGGTGCTGTCGCGTCGGCGAGCGTAAAGCGTGCGCCTTCGCCTTCCAGCTGCTGCATGATGTCGAGCATGTAGCGGGCGTTAAAGCCGATATCGAGGAGCGCGCCATCATACTTCACTTCAAGTTCTTCCGTCGCACTTCCGGCTTCCGGAGAGTTGGCGGAAAGCACGAGGTGACCGGGCGTCAGGCTGAGTTTTACAGCGCGCGATTTCTCGGATGAGATGGTGGCGACGCGATCGGCAGCGGCGGCAAATACGCGGGAATCCACTTCCATCGTTTTGTCGTTGCCGCTTGGGATAACGCGTTCGTAATCGGGGAAGGTGCCGTCGATCAGCTTGGACGTGATAACAACGCCATCGAACGTGAAACGCACTTTGGCTTCCGACATTGCGATTTCGATATCGCCAGCGGTTTCTTCGATTAGTTTGCGAACTTCGCCGACCGTTTTGCGCGGCAGGATGATGCCCGGAATGCCTTTAGCGCCGCTTGGTGCGGGCATTTCAACGCGGGCGAGGCGATGGCCATCGGTTGCAACAGCGCGCAGCACTTCGACATTCTTCGTCTTCGCGGTGTGTAGGTAAATACCGTTGAGGTAATAACGCGTTTCTTCCGTCGACATCGCGAAGCGTGTGCGATCGATCAGTGCGCGAAGGTCAGATGATGAGAGGCTGAACTTATGCTTCAGATCGCCTTCCGGCATTTTCGGAAAATCATCAACCGGTAAGCAACCAAGCTTGAAGTGCGAGCGACCGGAAGAGAGTGTGAGCTGGTTCGCGTTCGCAGCCGAGAGTTCAACCTGCGCGCCTTCCGGCAACTTGCGGACGATTTCATAGAGCGTGTGTGCAGGCGCCGTAATCGCGCCGGGCTTCGAGACTTGGCCCGGAACGGATTCATTGATTTCGATTTCCATATCCGTCGCGGCGAAGGAAATGTCGGAGCCTTGTGCACGGATCAGAACGTTAGCGAGAATGGGGATGGTGTTGCGGCGTTCGACAACGCTCTGCACATGGCCAAGGCTTTTCAGAAGGGCGGCGCGTTCCAGCGTGAATTTCATAATGATATCGCCTCAAAAGCGTAAGAATCAGGCTCTTTCAAAGAGATAGCAGGGAATAAGCGGGTACGCAATCCACCGCTATGCAAGGAAGGGCTTGGCTTTTTGAGGGGGGAACGAAGCTTAGCTCTGCAGCAGACGGCGCAGCAATTCCACATCTTCCTTGAAAGCCGGGTCGTAAGCCGAGAGCTCCTCGATCTTGCGAACGGCGTGGATGACGGTGGTGTGATCGCGGCCGCCGAATTTCCGGCCGATTTCCGGCAGGCTGCGCGGCGTGAGCTGCTTGGCCAGATACATGGCGACCTGGCGCGGGCGAGCGACCTGACGCGCGCGGCGAGCTGAGTGCATGTCGGAGACGCGGATATTGTAGTGCTCCGCAACCTTCTTCTGGAGTTCGTCGATGGTGATGCGGCGTTCTGTCGCGCGCAACAGATCGGCGAGCACTTCCTGCGTCATTTCCAGCGAAATCGTGCGGCCGACGAGGTTGGCATGAGCGGCGATGCGGTTGAGAGCGCCTTCCAACTCACGAACGTTGGATGAAATCTTGTGCGCGAGGAATTCAAGAACCTTATCCGGAACCTGGCAGCCCATCTTCTCGGCCTTCGCATGCAAAATGCCGAGGCGGAGTTCATAGGTAACAGGATGCAGATCGGCAACGAGGCCCCAACCGAGACGTGAGCGCAGACGTTCTTCCAT
>DASTLS010000140.1:0-5003 GCA_035714725.1 Alphaproteobacteria bacterium
GTTATGGCGCCGATTGTCACGCGTATCAAAACCGACTCCAAGATGGACGCCGCCGACCGCCAGCATCCGCAAGACGGACGTCTCGCGTTCGAATGGCAGGGCCGTATGATCGACGTTCGTGTCGCCGCCTTGCCAATCGCGCCCTCAGGTCAAAAACTCACGCTTCGTCTGCTCGACCGCGAAAACCTGCGTAGTTTCGACGAACTTTTCATGCATGCGCCGCAAGTTGCCGATCGCCTCCGTAAAGCCGTCCATGGCCATACCAAAGACGGTGGCTTGATCGTGGTGTCCGGTCCGACCGGCTCCGGTAAATCGACTACGCTTTACGGTATCATTCAGGAAATCGATCGCGCTGCGCGCGCCGTATATTCAGTCGAAGCGCCGGTTGAATATGACATGCCGCTTGTTGACCAGACATCGGTTACCGACGGTTCTGCCAATACGATCGCCGATATTATTCGCGCCCTCATGCGTCACGATCCTGACGTCATCATCATCGGTGAAATGCGCGATAGCGACACGGTCGAAGCTGCGCTGCGCGCTACGGAATCGGGCCACTTGGTTATCACCACCGTCCACTCGGTCGACGCGCTTCACACTCTTGACCGTATCGACGGCTTCCTGAGCTCCACCTATCGCACCAGCGGTCTCTACATTTTGGGCCACGCTCTCATCGCCAGCCTTTCACAGCGCCTCGTTAAAACCGTTTGCCCGGCGTGCCATAAAACAGAATCCGCGCTCGATGTTTTCACCGAGCCTGAACGTTGTGCCGATATCGGCTTCAAGCCGGAAGAATATCTGGCGCTCGCCAATAAAGAAGGCTGCGATCTCTGCAATCACACCGGCTTCCTCGGTCGTACGCTCGCGCTCGAAGCCATGTTCCCGCCGGAAGATCAGGCCAGCCGCCGTGCGATTACGGAAATGATGGTCTCGAACGTCACCTCGTCGATTGTCGATGTGCCAGGCACTATTTACATGCCGCGCCGTGAATCGATTGTCGACCTCATGCGCCGTAATGCTATCGACGCCAATATGGGCGCCGCGCTTCTGATCGAAGAAGCTGCGACGCGCCAGACCAGGTAAGCGGCATGAAACTCTATCACGCGCGCTTTGCTCAGCCCCGTCCCGGCGGCGTCAATATCCTCGAGGATGATTTTTATCTTCCCGATATGCATGCCGTGCGCCGCCAATTGCGCAACAAGGGTTTCTGGCCGATCAGTATCCGCGAACAGAAGCCGCCGATGTTCGAATGGATGGACGTTCGCTCTCGCCACTGGCAGATCCAATTGCTGCGCGCGCTCCGTTTCCAAAGCGCTACGGCGTCTGCCGGTACGGCCTTGCTCAATATCATCGAAGGCGAAGCCGACCCCCGCCGCCGTATCGCATTCCTGCCGACACGTACGGTGTTGAAGGGCGGTGGTTCGTTCTCCGATGCCTTGCGCGAATTGCGCCTGATGGACGCTGCGACCATGGCGATCATCACCGCCGGTGAACGTGCGGGCGACCTGAAAGGCGTTATTCAGCACGCTATCGAACATACCGAGGAAAAGGGCAAGCAGTACAAAACCATCATCGGTGCCTTAAGCTGGTTGTCGTTCGATATCATCAACATCGTGGGCGCCATCTGGGGCGCGCAGTTCGGCTTCATCCCGTATTTGAAAGGGCAGGGCGTTAAGAGCCCCGATCCCGAAGCCATCGAGCGTTTCGACCACGCGATCAAGATTGCGACCTGGGTCAACGGCACGCTGCTCGTGCTGATCACCGGCGTTATCATCGCCGTTGTCGGCCTCGCGGTTATGTATTGGTTTAACCGCCATCGCCCGGACCATTTCACCTCGCGCATCATGATGAAGGCGCCGGTCTTCTCAAGCTATTTGCGCAATGTTGGTATGCAGGACAGCTGCAAGCTGATGAAGCGCTTGCTGCAAGGTAAGGTGCCCTTGGCCGAAGCTATCGCCATTATTCTCGAAAGCATGGTTGAGCCGTCCTGCCGCCTTTATTGGGGCGAGAGCAAAGATCGCATCATGGCCGGTGTCGAGCCCTCACGCGCTCTTGCCCGCTGGCCCCTTATCAAGGCCGAACGCGACCAGATCGTCACCATTCAATCGGTCGACCAGCTTGCCGAAGTGTACGGCGCCCTCGCCGAAGAGCGCGGTTTGATGGCAAAAGGCGACCAGCGCCGAATCACAATTTTGGGTATTATCACCATGATGTTCTTCTTTGGCGCCACCGTCCTTACCATGATCTACTTGCTCATGATCCAGAACCAGAGCTTCCTCGACAGCTTGCACTCCCTCCGGAATTAACAATGAATTTCGACAAGGAAACACTGCAGCAAAAGATTGCGACAGCGCGCGAAAAAGTCGGGCCGCTGATTGCGAAGGCGCGCGAGCAGGTGGCGAAGCTGTCGGAAAAATCCTCGACAGGCCTCGACCAGATCATCAAGCCGAAGAGCAATGCGACCGAAACACCGTCATCGCTGACGAAAATCCTGACCGGTGCTACCGGCGCGCTTGGCGAATATTATTTCCCGCCGGAGCTTATCGGCGGCACATGCCCGCATATTCCCGGCGAAGAAGAAGAAATCGTCTGGAATGCTGCGGCCGAAGCTTGCGATACCGAACGCGTCCATGTGGTTTGGCAGACGGTTGAAAACAAGCTCTGGTATCTCGCTGTCCGTTCCGGCGAAATTGCGTCACATCCCAACACCTGGTGCCCGTTCGCATCCGTCCTGCCGGGCATGAAAGATGCCGTGCCGCCGCCGGTTTGCTACACGCACTATGACGATGAATCTGCATCCATGATGTTGCTGACCACCGAAGGCCTGCAGATTTATCGCGGCACGAGCCTTGTTGTTCGCGCGAAGGCTGAACGCTCGGCGCGCGAAATCGGCGATGCGCCGATCATCGAATTGGTGCCGGATAAAATCTTGCAGTTGGCGCCGGTGCCCTGGTACTCGGTCTCTCTCTTTGAGGATCGCGCGCGCCGCGTTTTGGGCGCAGTTTCAGTCTTTTCCGCGCTGGCGGTTGCGAGCCTTGCCTTCGTCATTTGGCTGATCGCTAGTATGTCCTTGATTGCGGCGAAACATGACTTAACCGAAACCAAGATCCGTACGCAGAACAAGACAACGCAGCTCATGCAAATGAGCGAGAAGCTCCGCGCCAGCCCGATGCGCGATCAGCTCGCGAAGTTTACCGACCTCAATGACAATCTGATCGTCCTCAACGGTCTTTTGGAAGTTTATGAGATCAAGGACAACAAGCCGCGCTGGCGTGCGGTTGTTCCGCCGAGTGTGACGGCCGATCGCATCAATGAACTCGGCGGCAAGAATATCGAAAACACGACGGATGGTGTTGCTATCGGCAATGCTGCTCAAATCGATTTCGAAGCGGTTGCGGGAGGCAAGAAATGAGCCTCGATCCGCAAATCATCATGAAATCTTTATCGCCGAAGCTGATCAGCAAGGCGCTCGCATCTTTTGATCGCGCCATGACGGTCGTCGTCGGCACCTGCTGGGGCGCTGCGCTTCTGATGATGGCGTTCGCGGTCTACACGATGTCGCTCTCGGTCTCAGCCCGCCATGCAGCGGATGATGCCGCTGCGGCGGAGCCTAACTTGCCCCAGATCGTCCATAAGCCGATTGAGCAGCGTGGCGAACAGATCATGGTGGAGCGCTTACAGCACGGCTTCCCCGGCATTACCTTCACGCTGCAGGCTCAGGCTCTGACGGTTACTGCTGTCGAAGCCTCGAAATTCCGTGAATGGCTGACGGCGCTAAGCTACATCGACACCATTTCTCCGGAATATCACTGGACGATCCAGCAGTTCTGCGTCGGCAAATGCCATAACAACGAAATGATGCACGCTGTCCTCACCGGCGAGAAAATTTCGTTTGAGGCCCCCCAACCTTAAGATTCGACCGCTTTGACGATTGACTTTCTTGGGCAAAAAGGCATTCTGTTAATCGAATCATATAGTTGCGACCCGTCTGCCTACCCACGCCTTATTAACCGATTTAATGTAAAATTGGCGCAATCCAAAGTGCAGCCGGTTTCAAGAGGGAGTTACGAATGACCGTACAAGGGCCATCGAACCAGCGCTTTCGTAGCGATGCCGGTATTGCTATCGGACCCATCCTTTTCATTATCGCCATTCTGGCTATTTTGGCTGCCGCTATTGCCGCCGGCTCCGGCTCTTTCACAGCTGGTACAAGCTCTGAAACCAATCGTACCAAGGCTGCGGCGATCATCCAGATCGGCGAAAATCTCAAAGTCGGTATGGACCGCATGATGATGGAAAATGGCATTGCCTACGGCGCCTACACCATCAACACGGCTAACACGATTAATAACAACGACCTGTTCTCACCACTCGGCGGCGGTATTACCATTCCGTCGGATTCAATGGCCAATCAGACCGGCACCGATCACTGGTTGTATCCGACCGGCGCTGTGCCTTCGCTTGGCACTAACAGTCCCGAACAGCTGGCGGTCTTGAAGGTCGCGACCGGCGTCTGCGATGAAATCAATACGCGCGCTAATGCTATTGTGACGCCTGTTGCAGCCGATCTCGGTAGCTTCGCGACCACGGGTTCTGATATTCCCATCGGCAACATGAATTCCTGGCCGTTGCCCGGCAAGCCGACAGGTTGCGTCAACAATAGCAACAGCACGACGGCTGGTACGTATTACTACCAGGTCCTCTACATCCAATAAGATTGGGTAAGTGCGTCGCGGCCTAAATTTTTAGGCCGACGGTTTTGCGCGCCAGTTCTTCAGCCACACATCGAACTCTGCAGCCGGCATGGGTTTGGCGATGAAAAAGCCCTGCGCGTAATCGCAGCCTTTTTCTTCCAGCATGCGCCAGATGCGGATGTCTTCTACACCTTCGGCCACAGCCTTGAGGCCGAGATTGTGTGCGAGGTCGATGATCGAATTGACGATCACGGCGCAATCTTTGTTCTTTGCCATTTCGATAACGAAGCTCTTGTCGATCTTCATTTC
>DASTLS010000141.1:0-3585 GCA_035714725.1 Alphaproteobacteria bacterium
CCAAACGTCGGTAAAGCCCAAGTCGCACATTCAGATCGGCAACGTATGTTTCCGGTATAAGCACCGACATGCCGAGATTGATTTGCGGCGTCCAGCGATCATCACTTGCGCTTTCCATACCGCCTGCCCGCGCGGCAGCCACGGCATCTTCCAACATCTGCTGATAAAGCTCGACGCCCACTTCGCGGATATGGCCCGACTGCTCTTCACCAAGCAAATTACCGGCGCCGCGAATATCCATATCGTGGCTGGCAAGCTGGAAGCCCGCGCCCAATTGATCGAGCGTCTGGATAACCTCAAGCCGTTGCTGCGCTGTGGTCGAAAGGATCATGTGTGGCGCATAGGTGAGATAGGCATAGCCACGCAGCTTTGCGCGACCGACGCGTCCGCGCAGCTGATAAAGCTGGGCGAGGCCAAACATATCGGCGCGGTGAATGATCATGGTGTTGGCATTCGGAATATCGAGGCCGGATTCGATGATATTCGTCGCCAGCAGCACATCGAACTTACCGGCATCGAATGCCGTCATAATGTCTTCCAGCTCCGTCGGGCTCATACGGCCATGCGCCGTGATCATCTTCACTTCCGGCACTAATTGGCGCAATTCCTCGGCAACGCTCGCGAGGTCTTCAATGCGCGGACAGACATAAAAACTCTGTCCCCCACGGAAATGCTCGCGCATGATCGCTTCGCGTATCACCATCGGATCGTAAGGCAGAACGAAGGTACGCACCGCGAGCCTATCCAGCGGTGGCGTGGTGATAAGGCTGAGCTCACGAACACCTGCGAGTGCTAACTGCAACGTACGCGGAATTGGTGTGGCCGTAAGTGTCAGCACATGCACTTCGGCGCGCATTTCCTTCATGCGTTCTTTCTGCTTCACGCCGAAATGCTGCTCTTCATCGATGATGAGAAGCCCAAGATTACGGAAGCCGACATCCTTACTCAGCAACGCATGCGTGCCGACGACGATATCAACATCACCGGTCTTAAGGCCTTCTTTCGTTTGTTTCGATTCATTGGCCGTGACCATGCGGGATAGCTGCGCGACGCGCAGCGGGAAACCTTTAAAGCGCGTGGCGAAATTATTGTAATGCTGGCGCGCAAGCAAAGTCGTCGGCACCACGACCGCGACTTGAAGCCCCGCTTGCACAGCAGCGAATGCTGCGCGGAGCGCGACCTCGGTTTTGCCGAAGCCAACATCGCCGCAGACAAGACGATCCATGGCGCGGCCGCTGGCAAGATCGGTCAGCACATCATCAATCGCCTTAGCCTGATCTTCGGTTTCGGGATATGGGAAGCGTGAGGCGAATTCCTGATAACTGCCCTCAGGCACATTAATGATTTCGCCCTTCTTCAGCTCACGCGCGGCTGCGATTTTCATCAACGCGTCGGCCATATCCTTGAGGCGTTTCTTGACGCGCGACTTGCGATTCTGCCAGCCCGCGCCGCCAAGTTTATCCAGCACCGCACCGGATTCCGCCGAGCCATAACGCGTCAGCATGTCGAGATTTTCGACCGGCACGAACAGCTTGTCGCCGCCGTCATAAATCAGTTTCACGCAATCATGCGAAAGGCCGAGCACATGAATTGTCTCGAGGCCCTCATAACGCCCAATGCCGTGATCGGCATGCACAACGAAATCGCCGGGGTTGAGATCGCCGAGCTCGAGCTGGAATTGCGAAGCCGCGCGGCGTTTGCGTGCCGGGCGCACTAAACGGTCGCCGAGAATATCCTGCTCCGTGATCAGCGCGAGATCAGGCGAGGTGAAGCCATGCTCAAGCCCGAGAATAACCAGTGCCACAAGCTTGGCATCGAGCTTATGCAAAGCTTCATACGCATCGGTCGTGGTGATTGAGGCAATATCGTGCGTGCGCAGCAATGTTGCCAAACGGTCGGCAGAACCCTGGCTGTAGCACGCAATAGCAACGCGCTTATTGATAGCTTGCTGTTCGCCGACATAGGCGCGGAGTGCGCCATACAAATCTGTTTCCTGCTGGCGTGCGCGCGCATCTGCAAAATCGCGTGAACGGTGACCATGCGCATCAAGCGCAGCTTCTTCCGGCACGGCGAACGGTGAAAAGTTTGCAACCGCCCTGCCCGTCAGCGCCTTATCCAGCGCACCGTGATCAAGGTACAATTGCGAAACTGGCGCCGGCTTATAAACAACAACCGGCTGCGCCTTTTTGCCGCCACGCTTGGCAGATTGATAAAGCGAGAGGCGGGCCTGATAAAAATCTTCGATTTGCTGAATGCGCGCCTTGATCGCTTCATCCGCCTGATAATCGAACGTCACTGGCGATTGCGGCAGGTAATCGAATAAGCTGTAGAGCTTTGGGTAGAAAAGCCCGAGCCAATGCTCAAGGCCCGGAAATTTACGGCCCGCCGTTACGCTTTCATAAAGCGGGTCATTATCCGTCACGGCACCAAACAGCTCGCGATAGCCGGAGCGGAATTGCGCAACGGTGCGCTCATCCAACAGCACTTCCGAGATCGGGCCGAGATGAAAACGATCGGTCTTCTCGGTCGTCGTTTGTGTCAGTGGGTCAAAGCGGCGGATGGATTCAATCTCGTCTCCGAAGAAATCGAGCCGCAGCGGCGCGTCATAGCCCGGCGGATAAAGATCGACGATACCCCCGCGCACGGCAAACTCGCCCGGCTCGCGCACCGTGCCGGAAGCCGTATAGCCATTCGCGGCCAAGAACGAGCGCAGTTTTTCCACCGGCAGCGTATCGCCAACCCCCGCACTCAGGCTTGCATGACGCAAAACTTCCGGCGGCAGAGTTTTCTGCACAATCGCGTTCACGGTCGTGAGCAGAATGCATGGTTTCTTGAAGCCACCCGCAAGGCGGCTCAACGCCGAGATACGCTCACTAATAATATCGGCCTGCGGCGAGATACGGTCATACGGCAAGCAATCCCATGCGGGCAGCGGCAACACCTCACAATGCGGCGCGAAGAACGCGAGAGCATCTGTCAGCACCGCCGCGCGCACATCATCGAGCGCGACATGGATCAGCGGATGGCCGTGCGTACGGCCAGCGATTTCCGCCAGCACGCGCGCATCATGGCCCGCCGGTGCATTCGCGATGGTAATTTTCTGGGCTTTTACCGGATCGAAAGATGATGCGAACATCAGCTCGCCTCTTTCCCCGCAAAGCGATGAGCGCAAAGCTTATCGGTCACATCGCTTTTAACGTCGGCGGGAACCGGCTCGCGGCCCGTCATCCAGTTGTAAATATCCGGGTCGCTTTGCTCGAGGAGCGCTTCGTACGTCTCGAGCTGGGCATCGGTGAAGGCGTGCAGATGCGCATCGGCGAAACTGCCGAGCAACAAATCCATTTCCCGTGTGCCGCGGTGCCAGCTGCGAAACCGCAGCCGCTCGCGGCGTTTATCTTCACTCACAACGCTTCTCCCTAATTGCGCCAAATCTCTATATTAAACCGCATAATAACGCTAGGCTTAGGGCATGCGCCCGCACCTTTTATTTCCGCTTTTTACGCCGATCACGACCCTGAAAGGGATCGGGCCGCGGCTTGCGCCTCTATATAAGCGGCTTTGCGGCGACTATGTGGTCAATCTGCT
>DASTLS010000142.1:0-3315 GCA_035714725.1 Alphaproteobacteria bacterium
ATCTTCAATTCGGCCCTCTGGGCAACACTCACAAGTGCTACATCCAACGGCGCGACCAACAGCATGTTCGACAGCCTTATGCCGTTAGGCTCACTGGTGCCGTTCTTTAATATGCTGGTCGGCGAAGTGATCTATGGCGGCATCGGCTGCGGCCTTTACGGCATTCTGGTCTATGTGCTGATCACGGTGTTTATCGCCGGCCTCATGGTCGGTCGCACGCCGGAATATCTCGGCAAGAAGATCGAAGCGCACGAGATCAAGCTCGCCGTCCTCGCCCAGCTTATCTATCCGATCTGCGTGCTAGGCTTCGGTGTGGTGGGGCTTCTGCTCTCCGCAAGCAACGCATCGATCACAGCGAAAGGTCCGCATGGCTTGTCGCAAATGATGTATGCCTACGCATCTGCCGCTGCGAATAACGGCTCGAGCTTCGGCGGTTTTAACGGCAATACCGTTTATCAAAACATTGTTCTCGGCATCATCATGCTGATCGGCCGCTACGGCATGATCATACCGGTGCTGGCGATTGCAGGTTCGCTTGCCGGAAAGAAAATCACGCCGGCATCCAACGGCACATTCCCGACGCACGGATTGATGTTCATCGTCATGCTGACCGCCGTCATCCTCATGTTTGGCGGCCTGACTTACTTCCCCGTTCTCGCGCTCGGGCCTATCGCCGAGCATCTCACCATTTTCCACGCAGGCATGTGATGTCGAAAAAAACCTCCAGCAGCTGGATTGACGGCACGATGATGCGGGATGCCCTAAAAGGCACCTTCAAAAAGCTCAATCCCGAATTTCTGGCGCTTAATCCGGTGATGTTCACCGTCGGTATCGCGAGCGCAGTCTCGACACTGATTACAATACGCGATGCCGCCATCGGCGTGCCCTTCTCGCTCAGCCTGCAAATTTCGCTCTGGCTCTGGTTCACCGTGTTGTTCGGCAACTTCGCCGAAGCTGTTGCCGAAGGCCGCGGCAAGGCACAGGCCGACAGCCTCCGCAAAACCAAAACCGAGACAATGGCAAAGAAGCTCGCGGGCCGTGAAGTCGCGATCTTCAAGCTTGTGCCGGCGACCGAATTGCGCCGCGGCGATTGGATTGTGGCCGAGCCGGGTGATATTATTGCGGGCGACGGCGATATTGTTCAGGGCATCGCGACAGTTGACGAATCCTCAATCACCGGTGAATCCGCGCCGGTCATTCGCGAGTCCGGCGGCGACCGTTCGGCAGTTACCGGCGGCACGCGCGTGATCTCCGATCGCATCGTCATTGAAATTCGCTGTAACCCGGGTGAATCTTTCCTCGACCGCATGATCGGCATGGTGGAAGGCGCCAAGCGCCAGAAAACGCCGAACGAAGTGGCGCTGAATATCCTGCTCGTCGGCCTCACGCTTATTTTCCTTATCGTTTGCGTCTCGCTTCAGGGCCTCGCTGCTTATTCCGGCCATATGGTGCCGGTGATTTACCTGATCGCCCTCCTCATCACGCTTATTCCTACAACTATCGGCGGCTTGCTGTCCGCCATCGGCATTGCGGGCATGGATCGCCTCATCACCTTCAATGTCATGGCAAAATCGGGCCGCGCGGTTGAAGCCGCCGGTGACGTCGATGTTCTCCTGCTCGATAAAACCGGCACCATCACACTCGGCAATCGCATGGCGAGCGAGTTCATCCCGGTTGAAGGTGTGACAGAGGAATCTCTCGCAGAAGCCGCGATGGTCTCATCGCTGACGGACGATACGCCCGAAGGCAAATCCATCGTGCGCCTCGCCGAAGAACGTTTTCACTGGAAGGCAGCGGATTTTAAAAAGCCAGAGATGAGCTTCGTTCCCTTCACCGCGCAAACGCGCATGAGCGGCGTCGATATGGGCGATGTCTCAATCCGCAAGGGTGCACCGGACACAATTTTGTTTATGAGCGGCAGCAGCGGCAGCGCCGATGTCGTGCGCGCCATCGAAAGCGTTGCGAAAACAGGCGGCACCCCCCTGCTCGTTGCCTATAATAAGCGCGTGCTTGGCGTCGTTCATCTGAAAGACATCATCAAACCCGGCATTCATGAACGTTTCATGACGTTGCGCCGCATGGGTATTCGTACCGTCATGATCACAGGCGATAACCCGCTGACGGCAGCTGCGATTGCCGCCGAAGCCGGTGTCGATGATTTCCTCGCTGAAGCCTCGCCGGAAAAGAAACTCGAGCTTATCCGTAAAGAGCAAGCGAGCGGCAAGCTGGTTGCCATGTGTGGCGATGGATCGAACGATGCGCCTGCACTCGCTCAAGCCGATGTCGGCGTCGCCATGAACACCGGCACAATGGCCGCGCGCGAAGCCGGCAATATGATTGACCTCGATAGTGACCCAACCAAGCTGATCGAAGTCGTGATGATCGGCAAGCAACTCCTGATGAGCCGCGGCGCGCTGACGACCTTCTCAATCGCCAACGACGTCGCGAAATACTTTGCCATCATTCCGGCTTTGTTCCTGACAATTTATCCCGATATGACGGCATTGAATGTGATGCAGCTCGGCAGCCCGGAAAGCGCTATTTTATCGGCGATTATCTTCAATGCGCTGATCCTGATCGCGCTCGTGCCGCTGGCGCTCAAGGGTGTGAAATATAAGCCCGCCACCGCCAGCACTATCCTTCGCCGCAACCTCGTTATCTATGGCGGCGGCGGCATGATCGTGCCCTTTATCGGCATCAAGCTGATCGACCTCATCGTCAGCCATTTTATGGGGGTGTGAAATGTTTCGTGAACTCCGCGCCAACGTCACACTCTTTATCCTCCTCATGGCCGTTACGGGCGTCGCATATCCATGGTTCATGTTGAATGCCGGACAAACCGTATTTCCTGTTCAGGCAAGCGGCAGCCTCGTAAAAGACGGCGACAAGATGATAGGCTCAAGCCTCATCGGCCAGAATTTTGCGGGCGCCGGTTATTTCCATCCGCGCCCTTCCGCTGCGAATTATGACGCCTCCAATTCCAGCGGCAGCAATCTCGGCCCCGCAAGCCCTGAGCTTTTAAAAGCCGTTGGTGATCGCGCAACGGCACTCAAGCAAAACGTCACGCTTTCCACGCCGGTCGATCTTGTCACATCTTCCGCCAGTGGGCTTGATCCTGACATCTCTCCCGCCGCTGCACGTTTTCAGGCTCCGCGCGTGGCGGAAGCACGGCACATCGATACCGCTAAGCTGCAAGAGCTAATCTCGATGCATATTCAGCCGCGCAGCATGGGCTTTATCGGCGAAAACCGCGTGAATGTTCTCGAACTCAATCGCGCGCTTGACCAGCTCGCATCACCCTCGCCATCATCGCCC
>DASTLS010000143.1:0-2324 GCA_035714725.1 Alphaproteobacteria bacterium
ATTGCAGGACGATATCGCGACCGGCAAAATCCGTCAGGACCTCTATTACCGTCTCAGTGTCGTGCCGATTAAGATCCCGGCACTCACAGAACGCCGCGAAGATATTCCCTTGCTCGCGCATCACTTCTTGCAACGTGCCGCCGAGGTTTCCGGCAATTCGGCTCGTCCGCTTGGCGAAGATGCGCTTGCTGCGCTTCAGGCTTATGCGTGGCCCGGCAACGTCCGCCAATTGCGCAACGCTATGGAATGGGTGCTTATCATGGCTCCCGGCGAGGGGAATGACCCGATCCGCGCCGATATGCTTCCGCCCGAAATTACATCTTCGACGCCGAATGTCCTCCGTTGGGAGAAGGGCGGAGAGATCATGGGCTTGCCGCTGCGTGACGCTCGCGAAATGTTCGAGCGCGAATATCTGCTTGCGCAAGTCACGCGCTTCGGCGGCAATATTTCACGCACCGCCAATTTCATCGGCATGGAACGCTCGGCTCTCCACAGAAAGCTGAAGCTGCTCGGCGTTCATGGCGGCAGCAACGAAAACCACGCCGTGGTCTCAGAGAAGATCAACTAAGCCGTGGCTCTTACGTTTCCAAAAGCAATCATCTTTGATTGGGACAACACGCTGGTCGACAGCTGGCCCGCGATCATGGACGCCATCAACCAGACGCGTAAGCATTATGGCCTCGAGACCTGGTCGTTGCCCGAAATCAAAAAGAACTGCACCCGCGCGGCGCGCGACAGCTTTCCCGAATGGTTCGGCGAGGAGTGGGAAGTTGCCTACGCCTATTATTACAACGCGTTCGACAAGGTGCGTAAGCAATACGGCATCGTCACCATGCCGGGCGCTACGGAGCTTCTCAAATATCTCAATGAGAAAGAAGTTCCCTGCTTTATCGTCAGCAACAAACGCGGCGATTACCTGCGCATCGAAATCGCCCAGCTGAAATGGAAAGACTACTTCACCGGCGTTGCCGGCGCCCATGATGCGCCGAAAGATAAACCCGCGCGCGAGCATGTCGTGCATGCGCTGACAGGCTCAGGCCATGAGCCGCATCCAGATATCTGGTTCGTGGGCGATAGCGAGGCGGATGTCGCCTGTGCCCGCAATGCGAACTGCACCCCGGCGCTTATCGGTACGCCCGAAGACGCACAAAAGCTCGGTGTTGAGCTGGTTTTTCCCGATTGTCAGGCTTTGGAAACGTTGCTTAAATCTCTCCAACAAAAATAATAAAAAGGAGAACAAAAATGACCGACCAGAAGCAAAACCTCCAGGATGTGTTTCTCAATCACCTCCGTAAGCATAAAACTTCAACGACAGTCTTTTTGATCAACGGCGTAAAGCTGCAGGGTATCGTCACCTGGTTCGATAATTTCTCTGTCCTCCTGCGCCGCGAAGATCACTCGCAGCTGATATATAAGCACGCGATTTCGACCGTGATGCCGAATGAGCCGGTGAAACTCTTTGAAGGCGCCGATGCGCCGGCTGAGCACGCGTAAACTTGCCGCAGACCCACGCCCATACCGATATTCACGGCGTTCGCCACGGTGAACGGGCGATTGTGATCAAGCCGGTTTTAAAGTCGGAACATAACACCCGTGAATCCGAAGCTATGCTTCAGGAAGCCGTCGGCCTTGCCGAGGCTATCGATCTCGTCGTCGTGGATGCCGGGGTTGTGAATATCGCCAGCGCTGCGCCTGCAACTTTGTTCGGCAGCGGACAGGTGGAGCGGGTAGGGGAAGCCGTGAAGATGCACGAAGCTGTCCTCGTTGTCGTCGATCGACCGCTTTCTCCGGTTCAGCAACGCAATCTCGAGAAAGAATGGAAATGCAAGGTCATCGACCGCACCGGCCTCATTCTTGAAATTTTTGGTGATCGCGCCCGCACCAGCGAAGGTATGTTGCAGGTTGAATTGGCTGCGCTCGAATATCAGAAGTCGCGGCTCGTCAAATCATGGACCCACTTGGAACGTCAGCGCGGCGGCTTCGGCTTCCTCGGCGGTCCCGGTGAATCGCAGCTCGAAATCGATAGGCGCCTGATCACTGGCCGTATCGTTCGGCTCAAGGAAGAATTGCAGCAAGTTCGCCGTACGCGCGGATTGCAGCGTGAAGCGCGCCAGCGTGCCGAGCATCCGACCGTCGCCCTGGTCGGTTACACCAACGCAGGTAAATCGAGCCTCTTCAATCGGCTGACGGGCGCAGAAGTTCTGGCGAAAGACATGTTGTTCGCGACGCTCGATCCCACCATGCGAGGCATTAAACTGCCGAGCGGGCGCGAGGTTATTCTCTCCGATACCGTCGGTTTCATCTCCGATCTGCCGACCATGCTG
>DASTLS010000144.1:0-2079 GCA_035714725.1 Alphaproteobacteria bacterium
CGAAATGCCGACATTGAAGGCAAAACTCACAAGCGCCGCATATTGATTATCATTGAGCGGGACGAGCACCAGCCGTTGCACCGCGCGCTCCGTCAAACGCAAATCGTCATCGAGCAACTGATCAGCTTCCAGCGGCGTAATTTTCTGCCCCGAATGCACCGTGCGCGTATGGCCGTAACCGATCGTCCAGATTTTCGCGGGGCAAAGATAGGGCGTGAGATGCAGCCCTTCATATTCCTTGATCAGTGCGACGCCATCCGCATTTGTGCGGCGGGCGACGAGGAAAGCGGGCATGCGGTCCATGCCGAGGGCGGTTCCATCCATTATCTTTGCGATGCTCCAAGCTGTTTTTCTATTCTGTCGAGGATAAAAACCTCGGCATTCATGCGCTCCTCGATCCGCGCGAGCCGCTCGATCATCTGCACCTGGCCGTCTTTCGTCTGCGCCAAAGCCTGTTCGAGGCCGGTGATGCGCTGCTGCTGAAACCGGTCATCACTGTCCTTCGTGGCAGCCCACCAGACAGCACCGCTCGCCTGCAGAAAAAGCGCGAGGCCGAGCGCCAGTGGAATCCGCCGGTCGAAAATGTCATCGATGGTCATGGAGCCTCTCAGGCTTTGATCACGCGCACGCGCCATGTGCCGGACGCGAGCGTCACGGTCGAGCCGGTCAAATTATTCAGCCGGATTTTCACGGTGTTGGCAGCAGACACATACGCCGTCGCATCCACGCCCTGCAGATCATAGGGCGCTGCGACAATCACAAAATCGCCGAGCGCGGCGCCGGTGACTGTAATCGCCGACGAAGTCTGGCCCGATGCCGTCGATATCGCGCCGGGATTATATGTCGTCGTCGCGTCTAGCTTCGGTGTTGTGAGCAAAGCCCAGCTCGAGCCGTTGTAATACATCACGCGGCTATCGTTACGCGTGAAGGCCATCCAGCCTGCCTCGGGCGCCTTGATCGACCAGCCGGAATAATATCCCGCAACGCAATTCGCGAAGCCGGTCCATGCACCTGTCGGCGATGCCGCGATGATATACGCATCGCCTGTTGCCGGTGACGCCGGGGGAGTCGAAAGCGTATGATCGATCACGCTCGGTTGCGCGAGAAAATCGAGATCGTTCAGCGCCGCGTTATGCGTCACTTCCTTCTGCGCTTGCGACGACGCGATATAGCTCAGCGCCAGATTGGGCGTTGTGGACATAAGGCTATTCCTTTGTTGGGATTGATATTTTCTGTTTTATGCGCGACGGGTGTTAACGCTAGTTTCCAATTGCTTGCATGCCAGCCGGGCGTTATCTGTGGATTCCATATTTAGACATTTTTGCGAGATTTGATTTTATGCCAAAGCATCCTGAATTTCCTGGCCCATGGGGCGATCTCGAGGCATCTCGATCGTCACAACCCGGGCAGCAGTCACAAAAGCAAAAAGCACCAGCTGCTCTAAATGCGGTTTTGATCGCAGGTCTCGCCATCGTGGCTGTTACTACTTATGTGAACGGCAAGCAAAACTCGGCGGATAATAATCCTGTACCGAGCGACGCAATTCCAAATGCCGCGACTAACGCCGTGGCAACTTCGCCTGAAGCGGATCCCAATGCAGCGACCGATACAACGGCTGTATCCCCCAACGCGAGTGACGGCGAGCCCGATGTAGCGCCAATGGCCAACGGAGCCGCAAGCGGCAACTATGGCGATTCAAGCGTGACAACAGAGCAGGCCACCGTCGACGATTATCAGAAAATTTCAGATGTTCTCGGTACGCGCGCCAAGGCCGCAGCCGATGTCGGCGACTGCGAAATGAAATCCGTTACGGCTTTCCCCGTCACTTATCATAGCGAATTAACGCAAGCCGATGCGGCGACTAACCTTAAGCTGGAAAATGTCTTCGTCAAACTCGATCACGGCAAACCCATCGCTATTACCTATCAGTTTACAGCGACTTCTGGGGAGTTTACCGGCAGGGCGACGGACTCCACGCAGGAAGCTTGCCTTGGTTATTATCTGAACAGTCCGACCTTCGCGTTAGCGGTGCATCCATTGTTGCGCGATGCTCAGAGAACAGCCGAAGCCGCCAAGCCG
>DASTLS010000145.1:0-2386 GCA_035714725.1 Alphaproteobacteria bacterium
ATGGTGCCGTCTTTGAAATCGCCGCTGGATTGGCCGTGGCCGCGATAATCGAAGCGCAGAAAGCCTATTCCGGCAGCTTCGCAGTGTTCCGCGAGATAGCTGGCCTTGGTTCCGGTCATATCGGAAGCAAAACCGCCCAAAAAGACGATATTTTGCGACGATTTTTTGCCACGGAGCCGTTGATAAGCCAGCCGCCTATCCGGTAAGGTAAGGAAATCAGGAGCCATTATCGATGTCCGCGCCGATTACGTCACAAGCAGCCCATCCTAGCAAGACCGCCAGTGCGAGCAAGTCATCACGTGCCGCACGCACCTGCGTTTTGCATCTCTGCCCCGATCTGGAATCGAGCGACACGGCGCGCAGCATCGTCGATCTCGCTATTCTCACGCAACGCGCCGGATGGCGCACGCTGATTGCATCTCAAGGCGGCATGTTTGTACCCGAAGCGGAACGCGCGGCAGTGCGTCACACCAAGATGCCGCTCGGCAAGCATGGCTTCTTCACCAACTGGCGCAATCGCATGCAGTTGGAATCTTTAATCCAGCGCGAACGTCCTTCGATTTTGCACGTTCACGGTATCGATGTTCTGAGCAACGTTCTCGGCGTTGCACGCACGCATCGGTTGCCGCTTGTCATCGACATCACGCGTCCGATTTTAGAACCTTCCCGTGCGCAAAGGCTTTTCAAGCATCTGACCGATATCCCCGTCCTGATCCGCGTACCGTCCGATTTTATGGCAATGCAACTACGCGAGCTTCTCAAGCTTGAGCCTGAGCAAATTGCGATTATCCCGCCGGGTATCGACCTGCGTATCTATGACGCCGCCGCCATCAGCCCTGAGCGCTTGCAATCACTCAGCCGCCTCTGGCGTTTGCCGGAACATGCGACCGTTATCCTGATGCCGATGCCGATGATGCAGGGCAGCGGCCACGAGCAATTCCTGTCGGCTCTCGCCCAGATCAAGCGCGACGATATCTATGCCGTTCTCGTCGGCGACGATCGCCGGGCACCCGGCATGCGCACGACTGTCGAAGACCTTATCAGCCGCCATAATCTCGGCGGCAAAGTCATCATGCCGGAATATTGCCAGGATTGGCCGTCAGGCTGCTGGCTCGCGAGCATCATCGTGGCGCCGAACGTAACGCCACGCGGACAAGCGGTGAAGCTGCTCGGCGCTCAGGCTATCGGTCGCCCGGTCATCGTCACAGATTGCGGTGCAAATCCCGAGATGGTGATGAACGGCGAAACCGCCTGGGTCATTCCACCGGATAATGTAAAGGCTCTTGCTGAGACGCTACGCGAAGCGATCGATCTGCAATCCGTGCAGCGCGTAGACCTCGCCGAACGCACACGCAAATTCATCGCCGACGCTTTCCCGCAAAGCGCATGGCTCAATTCGATGATGGATTTGTACGAAGCGCTGCTCGCCCCCGTCGTCCGCACAACAAAGAAAGCGGCGTAATTAACGAAGCGCCGTCAGGCCAGCAATAAATTCGGCAGACAAATCGGCCTCGCGCGTCAGATCGCGCGTGAATAAAGCACTTCCGACCATATAACAATTGGCACTGAAGAAGGCTTTTCCAGCACTCTTAAGTTCCTGAATACGCTGCCATACATGAGGCTGGCGACTATACATGCCAAACGGCATTTGCGTCGTTTGGAAATCGATAATTTTATATCCCAAGCTTCGCGCATGTTCGACAACCGCAACCGGGTTGGAATAGCTCGATACTTCGAGAAAAACATTCTTATATCCAGCCGACAAAAGCTTCTTGCTTACATCATTGCCTTCAGGGCCACCACACAGCCCCGACAGGAGAAGCGAGTTTCTATCATCACATGGAATGTAGGGTGGATTAGCGATCAGATAATCGGCCTGTGGAATGGCTTTGGCCTCAAAAAAAGATTCGTTGTGAATAATATACTGGCGACTTAATTGATTTTCCCAGATCAAAGCATTCGCTGTCTCTGCCGCTTCAGGGCTAATTTCGTAGCCATGAACAGTGCCCCAGAAACCCGAGTTAAGGATGGCCGAAATCACAGGCGATCCCGTACCCGAGCCAAACTCGATGACTGTCGCGTTAATTGGGATGTCGCGCAGCTTATTAAAAACTAGTTGTTCCAATGAACCGGAATAACGCGATGACTCTTCGGGGCAGATAAATTTCTTACGGCCACTATCCGCGACTTCCGTTTCGCGAAGCGGCAAAATCTCTCGAGAATTTTTATGAAGTGCGAGGGTCATTATTTCTTCCTCGACTTCTGTGCTTTGCCATTGTCGGCACTTGGCTGTTCTGACATTTTCCAGAAAGCTTCAAACTGCTTGCGGTAAGCGTTCGTGATAGCAGGAAACTTATGAAGAATGATGGTCGGTGCAGGAACCGTC
>DASTLS010000146.1:0-4201 GCA_035714725.1 Alphaproteobacteria bacterium
CATCATAGCCGTCACGAAGTCGGCGTAAGCAACTTTCCAGGCGCCGCCGTGATGGCCGGCATGGCCACCCCTCTTTTTCTTCTTGATGATGATGACGACCGGGGGTTGATCGGGCATCGATTAACCTCAGGCTGTCGGTGTCGGGAGCGCAGCTGTCGCTTCTTCAACTTCGATGAAGGTCGGGCGCACTTCGCTGAGCAACGCCTTACGGGCATATTCAATCGAGATCGACGGCGCAAAGCCCTGCAAATGCGCGAGCAAACCGATCTTGAGGCAGGTCAGGTATTTGCCTTCGGCCTCCAGAATGG
This sequence comes from Alphaproteobacteria bacterium, assembly GCA_035714725.1. Taxonomy (GTDB): domain Bacteria; phylum Pseudomonadota; class Alphaproteobacteria; order UBA9219; family UBA9219; genus JAATFY01. The sequence continues at coordinate 309 of DASTLS010000146.1, forward strand.
CCTTCATCGAATTCGCCATCGGGCCTACATAACCGTATGCAATCCACACACCCATGAAGGTACCGACGAGCGCGCCACCGATCAGGCGGCCGAGGACTTCGGGCGGCTCGGTGATCGAGCCCATGGTGTGAATAACGCCGAGAACGGCGGCGACGATACCGATAGCCGGCAAGCTGTCCGCGACGTTCTGAATGGCACTGACAACCGCGTTGTCCTCGTTGTGATGAACATCGAGCTCTTCATCCATTAGCGCTTCAAGTTCATATGGCTTGTCGGAGCCGAGCGTCACGAGGCGGAGATAGTCGCAGAAGAAATCGGTCGCATGGTGATTGTGCTGGAAGTTCGGGAACTGGCCGAACAGCGTGCTTTCATGCGGCGCTTCGATATGTTTTTCCAGCGTCAGCAAGCCTTTGGTCTTTGCCAGCTTGAACACTTGATACATCATGCAAAGCAACTCGACATACGAGGCTTTGCTGTATTTTGGCTTCTTGAGCAGAAGGCTGAAGCTGCGCAGCGTGCGCTTGATGACGACGGATGGGTTGCCGATGATGAAACCGCCCGCCATGGTGCCGCCCATGATGACGATTTCGAGCGGCGCGGCTTTCGCCAGCACCTCAAGGTGACCGCCTTCAAGCACATAGCCGCCCACAGTACAGGCGATGACGGTAACGATGCCGATTATGAGATTCATGGAAACGCGGGCCGAAAGCTTGAGATTTAAGGTCGTTCTGCGGGGGCCGGTGACACCGCCCGCACCCTTATTTTTGCGGCTACTATCGTTAAAATGGCTTTAACGAGTCTTACCATTCGCTAACCGGCAGAATTTCCCTGTATTTCCGCGTAGAGACCGCTAAACTCCGGGTTTCATTATCCTATCTTTGACCGTCGATGATCGATTCCCGTTCTTTCCGCCAATTCATGGGTTGCTTTGCCACCGGGGTGACCGTGGCCACGACCCGTGACGATAAAGATGAGCCAATCGGTATCACCATCAATTCCCTGACATCCGTCTCGCTCGAGCCGCCTCTGGTCTTGTTCTGCCTCGACCGCCGGGCGCATGTGTATCCGATTTTCAAGAAGGCGAAGATCTTCGCTTTCAACATCCTTGATGAGAAGCAGGCTGAGATCTCAAGCCACTTTGCCGATTACCGCCATCATCCGCGCCCGCCAAAATTGTGGGACAAGCCGCAAGGCGGCTGCCCGGTCCTGCGGGAGTCTCTTGGTTGGATGGTGTGCAAGCGCACCGCCATCCATAAAGCCGGCGATCACGATATCTTCATCGGCGAAGTGACGAAGCTTCATAAGCGCGAGAGCAAAAATAATCCGCTGCTCTATTTCCACAGCCGCTATCGCAAGATCGCGGATAAATGAGCGCGCGGCGGTTATATCTCGCCCTCCTTGCCGCGCTTGCGGCGCCAACTTTTGTTTTCGCAGCCACCAGCAGCCAACATGTGCTGAGCGATGCCGATCTGCTTGCGCTCGCGGCCAATCCGTATAACTCCGGCGAATTGCCGCTCGGCGATAATCACTATGTTCTGGATGGGCCGAAGAAAGGTTACATCTATCTCTGCCACACGATGGATGGTGATCGCGGCGGCGCGCAAATCGCGGGCAACTGGATACACGGCACGACCTGGAACAGCTTTGCGAAACTCTCTGTGCTTGGCGAAGTGAATTGGCCGACAGCGCAATTCAGCAATCAGCTTTCCGGCGATACGCGCGATCTCGTCAGCAACGGTTTGCCGAGCCATCCGACCGGCATTTTTCCGATCCAGTCCTCGGATCCGGCATCCCAATATGACCGCAATCCGAACAGCATCAAATTGCAGAGCTTGCATGACAGCCTTCCCGCCAATCCGAAATATAGCGAGACGCCGAATTGCATGAGCGGCGAAGTCGGCATCATGCTGACAGGAGTACCGCTATTTAACGGCTTCGATGCCGCCATGCGCGACGCAGCCGCGCATGAAGTACAGGATAAATGCAGCGGCCATCCGCAACAGGCCGGGCAGTATCACTATCACAGCCTCAGCGCTTGCATGAAAGACATCAGCGAGAAAACCGTTCTTGGATACGCGCTCGACGGTTTCCCGATCACGGGTCCGCTTGTGGCACCGGGCCGCTATCTCGTCACCGACAATCTCGACGTCTGTCACGGCATCACCAGCGAGATCATCGAAGATGGCCAGCCGAAGGTGATATATCACTATGTGATGACGCAGGACTTCCCCTACTCCGTCAGTTGCTTCCGCGGCACGCCTTCGCGCTTAGGGCCGTCCGATGGCGGACCACGTTCAAATCAGATGGGCAAGCAACGCTCGCAACAAGGCGGCGATTTAGGACAAGTTCAGCAGAATATGCAGCAGCAAATGCGGATGCAGGGCGGCCCGCAAAATGGCCAACAGCAAATGCCCGGGCAGCAACAAATGCAGCAACCACCGATGCAAACGCGCGTCATGGGAACGATGGGAAGTGCCGTGCCACCGCCTCCGGATGAAGCGATTGCGCCGTGCCAGGGTTTGGCTCAGGGTGCGCGCTGCGGATTTATCTCACGCCGCGGCGATACCATTCAGGGCCGTTGCCTCCCGCCGCCGGGACAATCCGTACTGGCTTGCGTGCCGGCTCAATAATTAGTGCGGCGGACTGAATACCAGTTCCGGCAAGCCCTTCGCCGCCAGGTCTTCTTCCTTGCCTGACAGTGTGAACGACTTCACATCGTTCCAGAGCGGCGCGAGATCGCCATAATGCGGCGACATGATATGGCCGCTCTCGCCGGTCGCGATCATGAAGCGCGAATTGTCGGGCTCGCTCAAATCATAGATGCCGCGGAAGCCACCGCCGTGATTACGATTGAACGGATGGCTTTTATCCGGCGCAAAATTACCGCCGCGATCAAGCGTATAGAAATCGCCGCTGCTCGACATGCTGAGATTGCTGCGCGCGCTCAGGATCGGGAAGTGGCTGTAGAACTTGTTCTTCAGTTCTGTAACCTGCTCATTGCCCCAGCGCCAGTGATGCATGCTGCCGCTTTCGCGTGAGCTCAGCATATCGAGGGCATCATCGAGCGCCTTGCTCATCGCAGCACGGCAATCGGGCGCTGCGGTCGCGAGATCATCGCCGCACCATTCACTCGCGTGATTGGCGAGGATGTAGGAGAGGCTGTTCGCCATATAAGGCCCGCGTTCCTTGAGATCATTCCCCGCCATGGCCTGTAATTTCTTGTGCATCTGATAAAGCCAGGCATCGAAGATCAAGGGCTCGGGCCGGTCCTTATCCATCGTGAAATCCCACGCCTTCAGCATATTGAGGGCGTCTTCGGCGCGGCTGTTCGACGGCTTGATGTCATAGAGATAAGGCATCAACTCTTTAGCCGCGAGCGAGACGTGATCGGCCTGCATCATCGCCGACGTATCAAGCGAGTGTTTTGCAATCGTGTCGAAGAAATATTGCAAACGCTCGGCGCGATACGGTTCTTCCCAATCGACGCCGAGGAAATAAATTTGCCCCGGGCCTGTCGGAGCGTTATTCGCGTTGAATACAAAACCCGCTTGCGGATTATAGATCTGGGGCAGCTGCGTTAGCGGAACAGTGCCGATCCAATCGAAATTGCCGGAGGCGCCGTCGACAGGCGCGACGCCATTGCTTGCTTTCCGCACGGGAATAAAGCCCGGATTGATGTAGCCGATATTACCCGCTGTATCGGCATAAACCAGATTTTGGGCCGGCGTTTGATAGAGCCGCAGTGCATCCAGAAATTCTTTCCAATCGCTCGCGCGATTGATGCGCATGATCGCTTCGGATGTCGTATCGCGATCGCCGAGCCCTGTGAAAGCCAGCGCCATCACTTTGCCCTTGCCCGCAACATCGGCCATGTCTTCGTCGATGTCGGACAT
>DASTLS010000147.1:0-4043 GCA_035714725.1 Alphaproteobacteria bacterium
CCGGTTTTCGGCGGCGGTCACGGTGAGCAGGTGATGCGCAGCTTCCTTGTGCAGGAATACGGCAAGATCGCATCCAAGGGCGGCCATCTCGGTATCGCCGCTGCCGTGAAGAATGAAATGATCAAGGCGCAATCAATCAAAGAAAACAATATCGCAAGCAATGGAGCAACCGATGCCGTTACCCAATAAATCCAACGCCCCCAAGGTCAGCAAGGAACCGCCCGCCGTTCTCCTCGGTCGTGGCGTGCTGGATCAGATGAATCGCCTGTTCGACATCATGAAGCTCGAAAACGATCTCGTCGTTATGCGGAAGATCGAAGAGCACAAGCAGCTTCTGAAGGATAAGCAGCGCCTCACTATGGATTATCGCGCCAATATGAAATCGATCGCGATCCAGCCCGGCATTCTCAGCCAGTTGCCGAAAGAATTGCTGTCGGAAAGTCGTATTTCTGCGCAGAAGCTCGCTGAAATGTCGGACCGCAACGCCAAGTGCCTGCGCGGTGCGGTCGTTGCTACGCAGCGCCTCGTTCAAAGCGTCGTCGCCATCGTCAAACAGGAAGTTGTGCCGAAGCCCGGTTACAGAAATCCAGGCGTGGCTCCTATCGGCGCCGCTGCCTATAGCCCTACCTGCAAGCCTGTCGCGGTTAGCCGCACTGCCTAAGAGAGTTCGTCATGAGCACAGTCAATCCTTCGCCTGATACAAATACCTCTGCCCTTGCAGCGGCGGCGAATTTCTTGCTGTCGCTCAATGCCGGCCTCGGCGGCGACAACAGCAAGGGTGACCTTTTCTCCCAGTATCTGCTGCAATCGAACACATCGGGCTCACAAGGTCAGGCCCAAAACCAGACGCCAGCGGTAACATCATCCTCTGCAACGACACCTGCTACGCAGACGCAGCAGACAAACAACGGCAATAGCGATGGCGATACGACATCGACGCCGGTGACATCGACGCTTCCGGCTTTAAAGAAACTGGTTTCAACGTGGAAGTATCTGGTTCAAAAGCTGCAAGCACAGACGACCGGCAAGCCGGTTGCCTCGAAAACCGACACGACGAAGCAAACACAAAATTCTGCCAATACCCAGCAGTCAAACGGCAGCTTTGTGGCCGCTAACACCACAACACCTGCACAGGCGCAGGGCACTTTCGCAGTCACAGATACCAACTCCGATGACAGCGATACGGACACAGGCAACGATTCACAGACCATCTCCGACATTCTAAAAGAATTGCAGATGCTTTCGCTGCTGATCGAAAAGCAGCTGATGGATTTGCAGAAATCCGGCACAACGACCGCCGGTACGACAGACACAACAACGGCATCAATCGGCGCGACCGATGCGGCTGGTGCTGCGCTGCCGACCGATCCGGCACAAATTCTCGCTGACTTAACGGCGGCTCTCGATCCTTCGCTTGGTCAAGCGCTTGGCGCTGGCACATCGACTGACGCTGGCAGCACAACCACTGCAGCCGATCCTTCATCCACGACCGCAACGACGCCGTCGCTCACACAAGCGCTTACTGATATGCTCACACTGGTGCAATTAGTAACGAAGCAGCTTGGCGGCACGCCGGCCTCGAGCGATTTAACGGCAAGCACCGACGCAAACACGCAAGTTGCTGCGGCATCGACCTCAGGCAATATGCCGACCGATGCGCAGTTGCAAGCCGATCTCAAAGTTCTGATCGATAACCTCCGTGGCTCAGCTGCGCCTCAGTCTTCGACAAATACATCCACGGCTGATGCCGCTGCGGCAACATCCACGATCGGTACTTTCGTCAAAGTCGCCAACAAAGTTGCTGCGAATGCCCAGCTTGAAGTCGCTTCGGAAATCGCAAGTGGTAACGACACAAGCAATCAAGATACGACCCCGAATATTCCGGCCGCAGCGCCCGATGCGGCACGTACTGCCTGGATGCAGCATGACGATTTCTTAAACCTGTTCAAAGTCGGCAACAACAGCTCAAGCAGCCAGACACCCACGGATGCCAAGACCGATTTCACCAATGCAGTCACCACGGCAACGGCTGGCACTGTCGATAACAGCGGCAAGAACGATCCTTCGCTCGATCTGAATTTGAATTCGCAAGATAGTGATACGGGATCGCAAGCCAACGCCCGCATGGCCGCAGGCATCAATAACAATTCATCGACGCTCGATAATAATCTCTCGACGAATGTCGGCGGCTCTTCAGTCACGAGCCCATACAGCTTCGCTAGCCAGCTTTCGGAAACACGCGCGGCAACCGGCGGCACGACAGGCCTTCCCGATGCCGTCGAGCAAGTCATTCTACAGCTCAATCGCAATGTTAAAACCGGCAACGACCAAATGTCGTTGCAGCTCAATCCGGCTGACCTCGGCCGCGTCGATATCAAACTATCCATAGCGTCGGATGGTAAGGTGCAGGGGACGGTGGTTGCTGATAACCCCTCCACATTGCACCTGCTTCTCAAGGATGTGAGAGGCCTCGAGCGAGCCCTGCAGGATGCAGGTTTGCGCGCCGACCCCGGCAGCCTGCAATTCAGCCTCGGCGATCCCGGCAATTCTTCGGGCCAGACGGCGCAAAACCAATATGCCAACACCGGCAATGGCGGCAACGCATCCAGCAATCTCGCCATGATTAATGATGGCGGCACCGACATGGTCAGCGATCTGTCTTCGGTGAGCAGCGACACAAGCGACACATATTACCTGACGCCCAACCGCGTCAATTTACAGGTTTAAGGAGAAAAGCCATGACTACAGCAGTAAATGGCGTTGATAACAGCCCCCTGAGTTCCTACATCGCGCAGCAACAACAGGCTGCAGCAGCGGCCGCCGCGCAACAGGCCGCGAGCAACGGGCAGACAGGCAATGGCGTTAATACCTTGCAAGGTCTCACGGGCAACTTCAGCACCTTCCTGAAAATTCTCACGACGCAGTTGACTAATCAGGATCCGACCAACGCGACCGACACCAACCAATTCACAGAAGAATTGGTTCAGTTCTCGCAGGTTGAACAGCAGTTGAATACCAACAGCGATTTGCAGACACTTATCAATTTGCAAAAAGGCTCGGCTGGCCTTGCCAGCGCCGTCGGCTATATCGGCAAATATGCCGAAGCGCCGACCACATCCACATTCCCGCTGCAAAGCGGCCAGGCCGAACTTGCTTACACACTGCCGAGCGCTGCGAAATCGGTCTCGATCACGGTCACAGATTCGACCGGTAAAACGGTTGCAACCCTCAGCGGCCCGACAGCAGCCGGCCTCAACCGCGTGGCTTGGGATGGTTATACAAGCGACGGTACGCAGGAAAAAGATGGCGTCTACAACTTCCAGCTTACCGCGCTCGATGCATCGAAAAATCCGATCACCGTTACCGACACGCGTATGGTCGGTTTGGTCACATCTCTGCAAAGCAATACCGATGGCACGCTCAACGCCAATTTCGGCAACGGCATGTCTGTCAGCGCTTCGACCATCGATGCAGTTTATAGTTCAACCAGCCCGCCGACAGCGGATCTTGGCGATCCAACGAACAATCCGGCAAATACGGCGTCGAGTGACTCGTCTGACTCGAGCACGAATAATAATACGACGCCGAGCTCTTAAAGCTTCATTTTCGATTGCAGAAAGGCGAGCGTGGCGGCATCAGACCAGTCCGCGCCGCCTTCGATATAGCCAATCCCCATGCCGTTCGGATCGACAAGGAAACTTGTCGGCATTCCGTGCGCATGCATAAGGCTTGGCACTCTGCCGGACGTATCGACATAGATCGCGATTTTTTGAAGGTTGTGGCGGGTTAGGAAACCATGTGCAGCCATGGCGCCGTTACGGTCTTCGTTAAGCGCCACCAGCGTTAATTTATCGGATCCCAGCTTTTCCTGAAGGACGCCGAGCGAGGGCATTTCCTCGACGCAGGGATGGCACCACGTCGCCCACAAATTCAGCAACCGTGTAGGAAGGCAAGGTGGAAGCAACTGCGGCAACGGGTGCGGCAGTACCTGCGGGAGCGGTTTTGGACGACATGGCGACCTCCGGATGAAGACGCAGGGCGGA